>DAHWHV010000508.1 GCA_027335545.1 Clostridia bacterium | reverse complement strand
ACGCTCCGGTGCACGGTCGGTGGAATCGCGCTGAAGGGGCACCGGAAGTGGGACGGCCGGACGCGGCCGCCCGCTCTTGGCGCGGGCTCTGCCCGTGCCGTCTGCGCGCCTTCGCTGCGAGCCTCCGGGCGGAGCGGCTCTGGGACCTCGTAGGGGACGCCCTCCGGTGACCCTCCTGTCTCCCCCCGCTCCCGCCGCTGGGCCTGCGCGCTGGCCCGGCGGGGCGGGCCAGCCGGGGAGGTCCGCCCCCACGACGCCCCCGACTCGTGCCTGCTTCCGGGGGTGTGGTCCAGGGGGCCGCCAAGGTGGCCGTGGCCCCCTTGACCACACCCACAAAATCGGCATAATGCGATGTGGTGATTCCCGATGCGTGCCGCCCGCTCTTCCCTGGCGCAGTTGTTCCGGGCGCTGGGCGATGACACCCGGCTCCACATCCTGGCGCTCCTGGGCGTGCGCGAGGCGTGTGTCTGTGAATTCGTCGACGTCCTGGGGCTGAGCCAACCGGCCGTCAGCGAGCACCTGCGCCGGCTGCGGGATGTGGGTCTGGTCGCGGACGAACGGCGCGGGGTGTGGGTGTTCTACCGACGGGCGGCCGCCCTGCCCCCGTTTGTGGAGGCGGCCCTGGAGCTGGTGGAGGTCCCCGCGGCGCTGCGGGAGCGCCTCGCCGGCACCACAGCCGCGCAGGCCTGCGGCGCGGGTGGCCGGGAGGGTCTGGGCCCGCCGCTCGGGTGAGGTCGGCTGGGTGTGGCTGCCCGGCGGGCGGCCACACCCAGCGCGCGGCCCGGACTGCGGGAGCGGTGCGACGCATATATCGGTTTATCGCGATTACTGGATGCCTGGGCGGGTGCTGGCCGGCTGGCCCCGCGGGCCAGCCGGCCAGCACCCGCGCCGGAGAGGGAGGCCACCGTGCACGCGGCCCTAGCCGTGGGGTTGTTCGTCGGGGTCCTGGCCCTGGTGATCTGGCAACCGCGCGGCCTCTCCATCGGCTGGCCGGCCGCGGTGGGGGGCGCGCTGGCCGTGGCGCTCGGCGTCGTCACCCTGGGCGAGGTGGGCACGGTGGTGGGCATCGTCTGGGACGCCACCCTCACCTTTGTCGCCCTCATCCTCATCTCCCTGGTGCTGGACGCCATCGGCCTCTTCCAGTGGGCGGCGCTGCACATGGCGCGCGCGGCCCGCGGCAGCGGCCTGCGCCTGTTCCTGTACAGCCTGCTGCTGGGGGCGCTGGTCGCCGCCTTCTTCGCCAACGACGGCGCCGCCCTGATCCTCACGCCGATCATCTATGAACAGGTCCGCGCCCTGCGGCTGCCGCCCGCTGCCGTGCTGGCGTTCGTCATGGCGGGCGGCTTCATCGCCGATGCCACCTCCCTGCCCTTGGTGGTCAGCAACCTCGTCAACATCCTCTCCGCCGACTTCTTCCACGTCGGCTTTGTCACGTTCGCGGCCCGGATGGTGCCGGTGGACGTGGTCGCCCTCGGCGCCAGCCTGGTCGCCCTCTACCTCTTCTACCGGCGGGACCTGCCGCGGGCCGTGCCGACCGAGGCGTTGCCGGAACCGGCGGGGGCCGTCCGCGACCAGCGGCTCTTCCGCCTCTCCTGGTTGGTCCTGGGGCTCTTGCTCGGCGGCTACCTGTTGAGTCAGGCCCTGCACGTGCCGGTGGCGGCGGTCGCCGGCGGGGCGGCGTTGCTGCTGCTGGCGTTTGCCCTGCGCAGCCCCGCCGTCGACGTGCGGCGCCTGGTCCTGGAGGCGCCCTGGAAGATCGTGGTCTTCTCCATCGGCATGTACGTGGTGGTCTTCGGCCTGCGCGACGCGGGCCTGATCGCGCTCCTGGGACGCAGCCTGGCCTGGGCCGCCGGCGCCGGCCTGGCGCCGGCGGTCTGGTACACCGGCTACCTCGCCGCCGGCCTGTCCTCGCTGATGAACAACATGCCGACGGTCATGGTGGGGGCGCTGGCCGTGCATGCCAGCGGCGCCGCCGGGGCGCACCGGCTGGGCATGGCCCTGGCGAACGTGATCGGGTGCGACCTCGGGCCGAAGATCACGCCGATCGGGTCGCTGGCCACCCTGCTCTGGCTGCACGTGTTGGAGCGGCGCGGGATGCGCATCGGTTGGGGCTACTACTGCCGCGTCGGGCTGGTGCTGACCCTGCCGGTGCTGGCCGTGACCCTGGGGGCCCTGGTCCTGGTGCTGCGCGTCGCGGGCTGAGCGGCGCCTGCGGGCTGCCGGCCGGTCCCCAGCGGCAGACTGAGCCAGGCGACGATCTCCCCCGCTGCCGCCTCCAGCACCCGCAGGGGGCAGCGCTCGCCGCCGCGGCCCAAGCACTTCACGCCAGAAGGACGCCGCCTGGTCGGGGGCGTCCTTCCCCGGCCCCGTCGGAGAGACAGGCACCGAATCCCCCGGCGAAACC
>DAHWHV010000503.1 GCA_027335545.1 Clostridia bacterium | reverse complement strand
GGGCGGACGCCCCGGGGGCGTCCAGCGGCGGCGGGCCGTGGACGATGCTGCCGGCGCGCGCACCCGCGGAACTCGCCGAGTTGTATGCGCGGGAACCGGTGCGCTACGAGCGCTCCGCGGCGGAGTGGCCGGCCCTGCTGGCCGCCAAGGAGTACCTACCCCCCGCGCGGGGCCGTCTGGCCCTGTGCGCCTGGGATGGCGCCGCGGCAGGCGGACCCGCGGCGTATGCCCTATGCGGCTCGGTGCACCGTCCCAGGTCGGGGGAGGGCGGGGCCGTGCTCCCGGTGGTGGAGTTCGCCGGGGAGCGGCGGGCGATCCCCTGGCTCCTGGGCGAGGCCATGCGCCAGACGGGGGCCGAGGCCGCCGAACTCCTCGTGCAGCCCGGGGACGCCCCGTTGGCCTCCCTGCTCACGGCCCTAGGGGCGGGGGCGGAGCCGTGCGGTCACCAGGGGACGGCGCGCATCCTGGACTTCGCGGCCTTCGCCTCCGCCACGGGGACCCAGCCGCCGGCCGCGGGCGGGGAGCCGGGCTCGGAGGCCGAGGCCCGGGCCGCCGCGGCCTGGACGGTGGCCTGCCTGGGGGACGGCGCGGGCGGAGCGGGCCTGGAGCTGCCGCGCAACGACGGCCTGAACTACATCTGATGACGCCCCCGCCCGCCCGGCGACCCACCCACCCACGCCGCACGCGCTCGCCCCACCCGCTGGTGCGGGCGCGGCCCGGGCGGGATCGTGGGCACACTTCCGGGGTCGAGGCCTTGTTGCGGCAGGACGGCGCGCCGCGGCGGGGAACCGGGTCCGCTGGGGGTGACGCCCGTGCCGTGCGTCTCGGAGGACGAGGTCCTGCAGCGGGTCGACGGCTACCTGCGGGAGCGGCGGCAGGCCGGCCTGGACGGCCTGCGCGAGTTCCTCGCGATTCCCAGCGTGAGCGCGCTCTCCGCCCACCAGGGCGACGTGCGCCGCGCCGCGGGCTTCCTGGTGGAACGGCTCACGGTGGCGGGGCTGGAGGGGGCGCGCCTGCTGGAGACGCCGGGGCACCCCGTGGTCTACGCGGAGTGGCTGCACGCCCCCGGGCGCCCCACGGCCCTGGTCTACGGCCACTACGACGTGCAGCCGCCGGATCCGCTCGATCTGTGGACGTCGGGGCCCTTCGCCCCGGCCGAGCGGGGCGGGCGCATCTTCGCGCGCGGCACCGCCGACGACAAGGGGCAGGTCTGGATGCACCTGCTGGCCGCGGAGGCGCTGCTGCGCACCACGGGCGGGCTGCCGCTGAACCTGAAGTTCCTCCTGGAGGGCGAGGAGGAGGTTGGCAGCCGCCACCTCAAGGGCCTCGTGGCGGAGCGGCGCGCCGAGCTGGCCGCGGATGTCGTGGTCATCTCCGACAGCGGCTTCTACGCCCCCGGGCAGCCGGCGATCGTCTACGGGCTGCGCGGCCTCTGCACGTTGGAGTTCTCGCTGCACGGGCCCGAGCGCGACCTGCACTCCGGGGACTACGGGGGCGGCGTGCAGAACCCCCTGCACGCCCTGGCCGAGTTGGTGGCCGGCCTGCACGACGCACAGGGGCGGGTGGCCGTGGCCGGCTTCTACGACGACGTCCTCCCGCCGACGGCCCAGGAGCGGGCGGCCATCGCCGCCCTGCCCTTCGACCAAGCCGCCTACCTGCGCGAGGCGGGCGTGCCCGACACCTTCGGGGAGGCCGGCTTCTCCACCCCGGAGCGCACCCGCCTGCGTCCGACCGTCGAGGTCAACGGCCTCTGGGGTGGGTTCCAGGGCGAGGGCAGCAAGACGATCATCCCCGCCGTGGCCCACGCCAAGCTGACCTGCCGCCTCGTGCCCGACCAGGACCCCGCGCGCATCCTGCGCGTGCTGGCCGAGCACCTGCGGCGGCGCTGCCCCGCCGGGGTGCGCCTGGAGGTGCGCCCGGGGGACGGTTCCGCCGCGACGGTGGCTCCCCTGGACTCGGAGTACGTGCGGGCGGCGGCGGTCGCCCTGCGCCGGGCCTTTGGCGCCGACCCCGTCTACACGCGCATGGGCGGCTCGATCGGCGTGGTGCCCGCGTTCTCGGAGGAACTCGGGGCCGCCGTGGTGCTGATGGGCTTCGGGCTGCCCGACGACCACATTCACGCCCCGGACGAGTCCTTCGACCTCGCGCAGTACGACCGCGGCCAGCGGGCCATCGCCGCGTACTGGTGCGCGGTCGGCGGGGGGTAGGGTGGGCCCCGCCAGAGTCCGCTTCTGTGGGGCCCACCTCCGGGTGCGGTTCCGATGCAGCGCTCCCTTCCGGGCGCCGTGGTCGGGGTGCAGCGCGTCCACACCACCAATTGGGGCCTCTGGGCGCCCTCGCTTCGCGCCCCGGGGGAATGGGACGCCGCGCCGGGGCCGGCAGTGGTGTCGCCCGGCGCGGCCCGCGGCCTCCGGTCGGTGGCCGCAACCCACGGCGGGCGCCTCCCGGCTCGGCGGTACGCGCCCGGCCCGGCGCGGCCCGCGGCGGTCCCCGGGCCTACCGCACCCGGCGACCCACGAGGTGCAGCCAACGCACGTGCCGACGCCGGGCGTCGGGAGGGGTCTGGGCGAAGGCCTCCCGCAGGCGCGCCGCGAAGGCCGTCCGGGCGGCGGGGTGACGCTCGGCGGGCACGTCGCGCAACAGCACCGACACCAGCCCGGCCTGCTCGCACATGGCCACGGCGCCCTCGGCGCTGGGGACGGCGAGTTCCTCCAGTCCTGTGAGCTGGCTCCGCTCCACCTCCAACCCGGCCTGGGCGAAGGCGGCGCGCAGGTCGGCCTCGGAGAGGAGGAGGCTGCGGGGCTCCCGCCCGTGTTCGGCCAGGACGGCCCAGACCGGCTCCAGGCAGGCGCGCAGCACGGGCGAAAGCGGCGGCGGTAGCGGGGCGGAGAGCGCGACCCGCCCCCCGGGGCGGATGACCCGGACCATCTCGCGCAGGGCGCGCTCCGGCTCGCCCAGGTGCAGGAACGTCGAGCCGATCACCAGGTCCGCCGTCCCCGAGGCCAGCGGCAGTTCCTCCGCCGGGGCGCGCAGGAAGTGGAGCCAGGGCAGCCCCAGGGCCGCGGCGCGCCGGCGGGCCTCGGCCAGTTGAGCGCCCGAGGGGTCGGTGACCAGGAGCTGCCCCGCCTCGCCCACGCGTTCGGCCAGGCCCCCGTCAAAGGTGATCCGGCCCGCTCCCGCCCCGACCTCCACGACGGCCTGCCCGCCCTCTGGCTGAACGAAGGCCACGAACTCGCGCGCCTGCTCGAGGGAACGGGCGTAGATAGCGCGGAAGTGGGCCTCGAAGTCGGGGCCGAAGCGGTTGACCCGGGCCGCCAGCGGCCGCCGGTCGTCCCCGGAGCCGCGCAGGGCGGTCCGCCCCTCGCGGGTGAGGATCAGCCGCCCACCCCCCGCGGTGCGCAGCAGGACCCCCTTGCGCTCATAGAGCAGGTCGTCGGCCCGCTGCACGGCGGCGCACAGCCCGCCGGGGCCGAAGGCGGCCTCGCCGTGGCTGAGCCGGGGTACGATGGGCAGCTCCGCCGCCAGGCGGGCGACATGGGCCACGGCGTTCCGCGCCCAGGCCCCGACCGCCGCCTCGTCCGCGGAGGGGTGCAGGACGACGAATTCGTCGCCCCCGTAGCGCACCGTCAGGGAGTCGGCGGGGGCGATGGTCCCGAGCGCCGCGCCCACGGCGGCCAGGGTGCGGTCGCCGGCGACGTGGCCGTGGAGGTCGTTGACCTCCTTGAGGTCGTCCAGGTCGAAGAAGGCGACGCACCCCGGGCGCTGATCCCAATGGGCCACCTCACGCTCCCAGCGCTGCCGGTTGCCCAAGCCGGTGACCGGGTCGCGCAGCGCCCACTCCGGGGTTGTGGACAGGGCCTCGGCGACCTCGGGGCCGATCAGG
Organism: Clostridia bacterium; assembly: GCA_027335545.1. Next base: position 868 of record DAHWHV010000503.1, on the reverse strand, counting down.
AAGAGCACGGCGAGCGGCTCGTCTCCGGCGCTCAGCGGCGTGTAAATCACATCGATGGGCCTGCTGCCGCCGTCGGCGGCCGTGACGCGGCAGGCCAGGCGGGGCCGTGCGCCCGTCGGGGTCAGCCGGCTCCAGGCGTCCCCGTGCCCGTCCGCCGGGACCAACGCCAGCGCCTCCATCGCCGGTAGGCCGAGGAGGGCCTCGGCGTCTCGCCCGCAGAAGGCCACCGCCGAGGGGTTCAGCGCCAGCAGCCGCCCCGCGGCATCCAGCAGGCAGACGGGGGTCGGCAGGCCATGGAAGAGCCGCGGCGCCAGATCCAGGCGCGCCATCCCGTGGCGGGACACCTGCGGCGGGCTCATGACGGCCCCCTGCGGCCGGGTGCCGGAGACGGGGCGGCCAGGGGTCCGGGCGCCATCGCCATCCCACCTCGTTCCCGGTATCGGCGAAGTGGCGCACGCCGTTGAGGGGGGTGCCGACCGACGGGGGGGCCGCCCGGCCCCGCGAGCGCGGGCGGGGCCCGGGTCGGGGTGGGCTTGCCGCGGGCGTCCCGCCCCCTCTGGCCCTCCGCTGGGCCCCCGGCCTGTCTCCGGCGCCGCGGGCCCGCCTCAGCGCAGGCCCGCCTCAGCGCAGGCCCGTGAACTGGTGGTCGGGCGGCCGTTGTGAGCCCGGTGTGGCCCCACCGGACGGGGAGTGCCGACGGGGCTCGCCGCAGGGCCGGACGCGGGGGCGTCGTGGCCGACGTTCGCGGCCGCGCGGGGTGCGTGTCCGAGGTGCGGGAGCCAGGGGGCGGCGGGGCTCCGCCCCCCCTGGCGCAGCGCCGCGGTCGCGGCCTCGCCGCGCGCCTTGGGCGACGGGAGACCGAGCGCAG
>DAHWHV010000447.1 GCA_027335545.1 Clostridia bacterium | reverse complement strand
GGCTCCGCCCCGGGGCTCGGCAGCCGACCGGAAGGGTGGGGGGAGCATGGCCCAGGCACCAGGAACCCGCGGAGCCCCGCCGACGCCAGTTGCATGCCCGCCGGCGCGGGGCCTCTCCCGGCGCCACCTCCTGCGCCAGGGCCTGCTCGCCTCCGCCGCGGCGGCCTCCCTGGGTGGCCTCGCCGCCTGCGCCAGCGCCCCACCGGCCCGCCCGCAGGCGGCCCACCCGCTGCAGCACATCCCGGTGCAGCTCCACGTGCAGGCCCCATCCAGCCCAGCCCTGACCGCGCTGGTGCAGGGGTACCTGGACGCCCATTTCAACGCCTCCCACCGCGGCATCCGCGCGGTCTACGAGCCATGGGGCAACATGCCGGGGGTGGTCGCGGCCACGACCGCGGGGCAGGGGCCCTGGGTCATCGCCGGCTGCTGCTACGACTTCGCGACGATCCTGCCGTTCCTGGCGCCGCTGGATCCCTACCTCCGGCGCGACAACATCAGCGCCACGGAGTGGTCCGCCGGCCAGGTCGAGACGTACCGGCTGCCCAGCGGCCTCTACGCGGTCCCCGGCTACACGGCGGCCCAGGCCTACTTCTACCGCCAGGACATCCTCGACGCCATCGGCCGGCCCTACCCGGCCCCGGACTGGACGGCCGCGGAGGCGGAGCGGCTCTGGGCCGCCTGCGTCACGGACAAGGGCGGGCAGCACCGCTACGGGGCGACGCTGTCCATCGACCCCGGCGACATCGCCGAGGGCTACTGCTACCTGCAGGGCTTCGGTGGCGCCTTCCTGGACGGGTCGCGCACGCGCTGCCTCCTGGACCAGCCCGGCAGCATCCAGGGCGGGGAGTGGGCCTTCAGCCAGGTCTGGAACCGGGTCTGCACCAGCGGCAACGTCGACGGCACCGGGCTGAACACAGGGATCGCCACCGGTCAGGTCGTCTTCTGCACCGGCGCGGGGGCCGCGGTCCTCTGGGCGGTGGAGAACCTGCGGGGAGTCAAGTGGGACTTCATCCCCTTCCCGCGTTGGCCCGTGCGCCCGGCGGCCGGCGTGAACGTCGACTTCTACGGGTTGAATGCGCTGGCCCCCAACCACGAACTGGCTTGGGAGCTCTTCCGCTTCGCGACGCTGGATGCGGCTTGGACGCGTTACGTGATGCGGCTCACGCTGCAGCAACCGGCCCTGCTCTCCCAGTGGGACGAGTGGGAGGCGGTGGTGCGGGCCGCCGCCCCCGTGCTGCGCACCAAGGCCCTGCGCTACTGGCGCGAGGCCGCCGTCCGGGGCGAAGGCTACGGCGTGCAGTTCTTCAAGTACCAGCCCCTGCAGGCCATCGCTTTGCTCGACGCGGTGTGGCCCAAGATCTGGGCCCACACGATCGACGTCCCGACGGGGTTCCGCGCGATCGCCCAGCAGATCGACGCCCTGCAGGCAGCGGGGGCATCGAGCGCGCCGCCCACCGGGGCCCAGATCGTCGCGGCGGCGCAGCGGATGCGCGGCCGCCTGGGGCGCATGTTCGCCCAGGGCGGCTGAGGCCGGGAGGCCAACGCCCGTCGCGCCGGTGCCGCGGCCCCAGCGGTGGGGCCGCCGGTCGCGCAGGTGACCCCGGGCCTGTGAAGGGGAGCGCCCGGTGGAGGCCGGTGCGGCGACGGGGGGCGCGGCTGCCGTGGCCCGGAGGCCGCCGGGTGGGGGGCGCCCCCGGCCAGGG
>DAHWHV010000429.1 GCA_027335545.1 Clostridia bacterium | reverse complement strand
CGCGGCGTCATCGGCAAGAAGGCCGCCAAGGCGCTGGACCGCGCCGGCCTGATCTGCAACTACAACACCGTGCCCTACGATCCCCGCAAGCCGTTCAGCCCAAGCGGGATCCGCCTGGGCACCCCCTCGGTGACCTCTCGCGGCATGGGGCCAGAGGAGATGCGGCGCATCGCGGAGTGGATCGATGCCGTGGTGGCGCAACCGGACGATGAGGCGGTTCGGGAGCGGGTTCGCGCGGAGGTGCGCGCGATGTGCCGCGGGTTCGCGGTGCCGGGCCTACCGGTGGACGACCAGCCCTAGCCCGCACCCCCGGTGCGCCCGGGTGGGGAGGTGGCGCCCGCGCCACTGCTTGAGGTTGAGGACTTGCGGGTCGCCCTGCCCGGGGCCGCCGACTTGGCCGTGTCCGGGGTCGACCTGCAGGTGGATCCCGGCGGGGTCCTGGCCGTGGTGGGCGCAAGTGGCAGCGGCAAGTCCACCACGGCGCTTGCCGTGGCCCGTCTGCTGCCCGCCGGGGCGGTCGTTACGGCGACCCGGCTGCGGATGGGTGGGCTCGACCTGTTACCGCTGGATGAGCGCGGCATGGCGGCGGTGCGTGGCCGGCGGATCGCCCTCGCCTTTCAAGACGGGGCCTCGGCGCTGCATCCCACCCAGTCGGTTGGGGACCAGGTCGCCGAGGCGGTTCTCCGCCGCCAGGCGGGGGGATGGCGGGCCGCGCGGGCCGCCGCCGTGGAGGCCTTGTCCGCTATTGGGCTACCCGACGCCCGCCACTTGGCGCGGGCCTATCCGCACGAACTGTCCGGGGGGGGCTGCCAGCGGGTCATGCTGGCGATCGCGCTGGCGCTGCAACCCGACCTGCTGATCGCCGACGAGCCGACCGCATCCCTGGACCCCACCAGCGCGGCGCGGGTGGCGGACCGGTTGGAAGCGGAGCAGGCCGCGCGCGGCATGGCGATCCTGCTTTTTACCCATGATTTGGGGCTCGCGGCCGGTTTGGCGCATCGCCTGGCGGTCATGCATGGTGGCCGGGTCGTGGAGTCTGGACCGGTCGCCGCGGTGTTTGCCCATCCCCTCCATCCATACACCGCCCGCCTGCTGGCCGCCGCCCCCCGCCTGGCCGGCGGGCCCGGCGGACCGCTGCCGACCGGGGATGCGCCCCGGCCGCGCGGTGGTTGCGCCTTTGCCGGAGACTGCCCCCTGGTCGCGGCGCGGTGCCATACCGAGGTGCCATGGCTGGAGCGCGTGGGCGACGGGCACCATGTGGCGTGTTGGCAGCAGACCCGGATCGACGGGCCGGGTGGGCGGTAGCATGGGGGGGGACGGGCCGCGGTCCCAACTGGAGGCAATCGAACTGCGCCGGGCCTTTGCCGGTGGTCGCCGCAGGGCGCCCCACTGGGCCGTGGACGGGGTGTCGCTCACCCTGCGGCCGGGGGAGACGGTCGGACTCGTGGGGGAAAGCGGTTGCGGAAAGACGACCCTGGCCCTGATGCTGCTGCGCCTGCTCACACCCGACGCCGGGGCGTTGCGGTTGGACGGCACGGATGCCCTGGCCCTGCGGGGGGTCGGGTTGCGCGCCTTCCGCCGGCGGGTGCAGATCGTGCTGCAGCAGGCGCAGGCGTCGCTCGATCCGGCGTGGCGGATCGGCGACGCGGTGGCCGAGCCGCTGGCGCTGCACGGGGTCATGAACGGCCCGCAGCGGCGGGCGGCGGTTCGAGCGGTCCTGGAGGACGTGGGCCTGTCGGCCGAACTGGCCGAGCGCCATCCGCATGCGCTCTCCGGGGGGGAGGCCCAGCGGGTGGCTCTGGCGCGAGCCCTGGTGCTGCGGCCCCACTTTTTGGTCTGCGACGAGCCAACGGCCGGCCTGGACGCCCTGGCGCGGCAGCGGGTGCTCGGGGTCCTGGCCGGATTGCGGCCGGATGTTGGGCTGTTGCTGATCTCCCACGACCTGCCGGCGGTGCGGTCGCTGGCGGATCGGGTGGTGGTGCTGTATGCGGGGCGCGTCGTCGAGGCCGGTCCGGTGGCGGGGGTCTTCGCTTTCCCCCGCCACCCCTACACCCGCGCCCTGATCGGGGCGGTCCCGCCACCCGACCCCCGCCAGGTGGTCCGCCCCCGCCGGGGTCTGGCGGGGGCCCCGCCGGGCGCCGGCGGGCCCCCCGCGGGTTGCGCCTTTCACCCCCGCTGCCCGGTCGCCGTCGCCGCCTGCCGGGTGGAGCGCCCCGCGCCGCACCCGGTGGGACCGGGTCACCACGCGGCCTGCCACCTCGACGTGGAAGTGGGTTCGGATGGCTCCTAGGCGCAGCCGCGGTATAGGATGCCGGTTGGGGGGATCGACGCGTGCTGGACGCCCTCTTTCCGACCCGCAGCGATTCGGAGACGGCCCTGTTCGTCGGCCTCGATACCGAACCGTGGCGTGTCCTGGAAGACCTGCCGGCAAGGCTTCAGCGTTGGCTGGAGCAGGCGGGGGTTGATGCGAGGGGGACCCTGGCGCCGGATGCCGACGTTTCCGGCGTGGCCCGCTGCAGCGCGCTCTATGTGGGAGCCCGGGCGGTCGTTGAGCCGACGGCGGTGCTGGTCGGCGGCCCGATCGTGCTGGCCGCCGGTGCGGTCGTCCGCGCCGGAGCATACATTCGCGGCCCCGCCTATATCGGCGCCGGAGCGGTCGTCGGGCACGCCAGCGAGATCAAAAACAGTGTGCTGTTCGCACGGGCGCGGGCCCCCCATTTCAACTTTGTTGGGGACAGCATTCTGGGATACGACTGCAACCTTGGAGCCGGCACCAAGCTTTCCAATCTGCGCTTTGACGGTCGGGTGGTCCGGCTCCAATGGGAGGGCCGGTCCGTGGACAGCGGGCTGCGCAAGCTGGGGGCCCTCATCGGGGAGCGGGCGCAAACCGGTTGCAATGCCGTGCTGAACCCTGGGACCGTGCTGTTGCCGGGGGCGCTGGTTCCGCCCGCCGTCGCGGTCAAGGGGACGCTTGCGCCCGGGCGGGCCCGGCCCGGCGGGGGGGCGGACTGAGCCCCCCGCCCGTTGCCGGACCCGGATCGAGATGCCTCAACTCGCGCCGCGGCCTTCTGCCTGGGCCAGGTAGCGGCGCACGAGCACCGTCTGGTCGAGGTCGCCCTCCCCGCAGGCCAGCCGTTCGCGGAACAGTTCAGCGGCGGCGCCGCCCAACGGCAGGGCGGCCGCGAGTTCGCGCGCGCTCGCCAGGGCGAGGTCCATGTCCTTGAGGCGGTTGCGCAGGCTGAACCCGGGCCGGCTGTTATCGGTGCGCAGGCGCTCGGCGAGCAGCTGCAGGGAGACGGACTGGGCGCTGCCCGCGGAAAGCACCTCCATCATGCGCTCCAGGGAGACGCCCCCGCGCAATCCGAGCCACAGGCCCTCGGCCGCCCCGGCCAACGCGATGCCGCCGATGAAGTTGTTGACCAGCTTGACGAGTTGCCCCTGGCCGCTCGCTCCGACGTGGACGATGGTCTTGCCCACGCACCGCAGATAGGGCTGCAGGCTGGTGAACCCAGCCGCAGATCCACCCACCATGATGGTGAGGGTGCCTTCGGCCGCCCCTCGGTCGCCACCGGTAACCGGGGCGTCCAGGAACTCACCCCCGGTCTCCGCGGTCGCCTTGGCCAAAGCACGCGCCTGGGCGGGCGCGATGGTGCTGTGATCCGCCACCAGCTGACCGGGCCGCAGCGCCCCCAGGATTCCGTGCGGGCCGTGGAGCAGTT
>DAHWHV010000422.1 GCA_027335545.1 Clostridia bacterium | reverse complement strand
GCGCCGCCCTGGCCGGGCGCCGTCCGGTGCCCCGCCCCGCGCTTGGGCCCGGTCCGCGCCGGGGTGCGCGGGAACCGCGTTCTGAGGCGCCGCGCCCCGGTGCCGAGGCCGCCGCGGGGTCTGGGCCGCAGGCGCTGTCCGGTCTGCTATACTGCTGCGGATGTGCGAGGAGGCGGCGGACACCCGATGGATCTGATTGCGGTCATCGAGCAGGAGCAATTGCAGGAGCGCCCCGAGTTCATGCCCGGGGACACCGTGCGGGTGCACGCCAAGATCAAGGAGGGCACCCGCGAACGCATCCAGGTCTTCGAAGGGGCCGTCATCGCGCGCCGGGGGCGGAGCGTGACCGAGACCTTCACCGTGCGGCGGGTGACCTCCGGGGTGGGGGTGGAGCGGACCTTCCCGTTGCACTCACCGCGCGTGGAACGGATCGAGGTCGTCCGGCGCGGGCGCGTCCGGCGGGCCAAGCTCTTCTACCTGCGGGGGCGGAGCGGCAAGGCGGCCCGCATCCGCGAGCGGCGCCGGGAGGCCTGAGCGCCGCCCGGCTGGGCGCGGGGGGTGGGCGCGTGGCCGCTGAGGATGGGGGACAGGGGGCGCTGACCGGCCATATGCGCCGGGCCGAGCGCGACCTGCGGCGGTACCTGGCGGCCGTGGACGTGGTTTGGGAGGTGGCGGACGCCCGCTGCCCCCGGGCCAGCCGCAACCCGCGCCTGCTCCGGTTGTGTGGGGACAAGCCGCGGGTGCTCGTGTTGACCAAGCGCGACCTCGCCGAACCGGAGGCCACCGGTCGCTGGCTGCGGCGGTTGCGGGCGGATGGACCCGTCGTGGCGTTGGACCTGCGGGGGAGCGGGGGCCTGGGTGGCCTCTGGGCGGCCTTCGCCGCGGTCCAGGGGGCCAGCCCTGGCGGTGCGGCCACGCGGCGCGCCTTGGTCGTGGGGGTGCCCAACACCGGCAAGAGCACACTGCTCAACCGTGTAACCGGAGGGCGGCACGCCGCGGTGGGCGCGGCCCCCGGGGTCACGCGCGGCCCGCAGTGGCTGCGGGTGCCCGAGGGGGGCCAGGTGCTGGACCTGCCCGGGGTGCTGCTCCCTCGGCTCGGGACCTGGCCCGTGGTCTGGCGGCTGTGGGCGATCGGCGCGCTGGGCGCGCGGTCCGTCGATGAAGAGCGGGCCGGGGCCTCGCTGATCGACTGGCTGCTGGAGCGGCGGCCGAGCGGCTTGCTGGCACGGTACGGATTGGTCCGCGCGGACGCCCCGGAGGGCGGGGCCAGCCTTCGGGCCATCGCCCGTCGGCGGGGCCTGTTGGGGCAGGGGGGCGTCCCCGACGGGCATCGGGCGGCCAGCGTGGTGTTGGCGGACTTTCGCCGCGGCGACCTCGGGCCGCTGACCCTGGAGGACACGGAGGAGTGCGGTGCGGGGGGGCGGGCCACTGCAAACGTGGGGCCGGTCGGCGCCGGAAGCGCCGGGGAGCGGGGACCGAACGGAGCGGGGGCGGCGGACGGGCCCGACCCTGCTCTTTGAGGAACGCCTCTGGCGCCAGGGGCACCGCGTCGTGGTTGGGCTGGACGAGGTCGGGCGGGGGCCGCTGGCGGGGCCGGTGGTCGCCGCGGCTGTCGTGCTGCCCGTCGGCTTGGGCGTGGAGGCCCTGCCCGGGCTCGATGACAGCAAGCGCCTCGGCGCCCAGGTCCGTGAGGCGCTGGTGCCACGGATCCAGGCCGTCGCCGTGGGCGTGGCGGTCGCCGAGGTGGACGAGGGGGAGATCGACCGCCTGGGGATCGCGCAGGCTAGCTTCGAGGCGATGCGCCAGGCGCTGGCCCTGTTGGGGGTGCGGGCCGAGCACGCCTTGGTCGACGGGTTGCGCAACCCCCGCCTACCGTGCCCGCAGACACCGCTGATCGGTGGCGACGGGCTCTCCTGCAGCATCGCGGCGGCGTCGGTGGTGGCCAAGGTGCACCGCGACGCCCTGATGACGCGCTGGGACGCGGCCTATCCCGGGTATGGCTTCGCCGCGCACAAGGGCTACCCCACGGCGGGACACCGCGCCGCCCTGCGCCGCCTGGGCCCCTGCCCCCTGCATCGGCGCAGCTTTCGCTTGGCGGAGTAGGACGGTACGGCAAGAGCTCGCTCTTGCCGTACCGTCCTCCGGTTGCGGTGGCCCGCGTTCCTCGTAGCCCACTCCCGTTCGCGGAGCAGCGCTGATCGCAGGCGAGCTTCGCTGCGTGGTGGCGGAGGGGCCGGCTGCGGCTTGGCGCAGCGACCTCCTGGGCTTGGCGCTACGCGGTCCGGTTGAGGAGGGCGGCGGGTGGCGCAACCGGAGGCGGGAGCCCACGACGCGGGAACCCCCACGGACGGCGCGGTCGAGCAGCCGGTGGCCGGGGGTCCCGCCGGGCTGCCGGTGTCCTGGCGGGCGCTCTGCGCGACGGCGACCGTGGCCGGTGTGGCGACCATGGGGATGGAGATGGCGGCGTCGCGCCTCCTGGCCCCCGCCTTTGGCACCTCCCAGTTGGTGTGGGCCAACCTCATCGGTACGATCCTCCTGGCGTTGACGGTCGGCTACCGCGTGGGGGGCGCCCTGGCCGACCGGCGGCCGGGTGCCGGGGGCCTGTACGGGTCGATGCTCGGGGCGGGGCTGTTGGCCTTGGCCCTGCCCTTCGCGGGCCGCTGGGCCATCGGGATGTTGGGGGCCGGGATCACGGCCACGCCCCTGTCGGTGATCCTCCTGTCGCTGTTGGCCGTGCTGCTGGTGATCGCCCCGCCGGTCTTCCTTCTGGCCTTCGCGACGCCCTTCGCCCTGCGCCTGGGTGTGGCGGCCCGACCGGCGGCGATGTCCGGGCGCGTCGTGGGGTCCCTGGAGGCCTGGGCGACGGCGGGGAGCATCTTCGGCACCTTCGTGCCGGCCTTTGTGACCATCCCCTTCCTGGGGACGGACCAGACGCTGGTCGGGTTGGGGGCGCTGCTGATCGTCACCGGCGCGCTGGGCCTCCGCCGGCGATGGTGGTTGGGGGCGCTGGTCCTGCCGCTGGTCGTGGGCGTGCTGACATCCGGGGTGGTGCGGCCGCAGCCGGGGCTGCTCTTCGAGGCCCAGAGCCCGTACCAGTTCGTGCAGGTCGTGCGCCACGGTCGGATGACGATGCTGGAGGTCAACGACGGGGGGGGCGTCCAGTCGGTCTGGCGCCAGGGATCGGACCTGACTGGGCTCTACTACGACGCGTACATGCTCCTGCCGGCCCTGCGGGGTGGGGTGCGGCGGCGCGTGCTGGTGATCGGCGCCGGGGGCGGCACGATCCTGCGTCAGTACCACGACGTGCTGAGCCGTCGTTATCACTTGGCGCTGACCGGCGTGGAGATCGATCCGGTGGTGGCGAGCCTGGCCAGCCGCTACTTCGGCCTGTCCCCGGCGCTGGCGGCCCGCATCAAGGTGGACGACGGGCGCACCTTCCTGCAGGCGGCCCACGGGCCGTCAGGCCAGTACGACATCATTATCGTGGACGCCTACGCGCGCGAACTCTACATCCCGTACGAACTCGCCACGGAGCAGTTTTTCGCGTTGGCCCGCGCCCATTTGCGGCCGGGCGGGATCATCGCCCTGAACGTCAACGCCCTCTCCCGCCACAGCCTGCTGCTGCTGTCGATCGTGCGCACCCTGCACGCGGCCTTTCCCTATACGTACGTCGCCCGGGTGCCGGGCGCCTTCAACTACCTGGTGGCCGGTTCGCTGACGCCGCTGCACGCCTCCCGCCTGCAGGCCGCGGGGGCGCTGCCGGCGCTCCTGCAGCCGCTGGGCTCGGACGTGGCCGCGGCCTGGGAGGCAGACGCCGGGGCCGGGGGCTGGCTGCTGACGGACAATCGTTCGGCGATCGATTACCTGACCAATCTGGAGCTGCTGCACGGGGCGGAGCGGGGGATTCGCTGAGCGGGCGGCCGTGGCCGCCCGCTCAGCGAATCCCCTTGGCGCTTCAGGCGAGGTGGGGGCAACAGGGCCCGACGCGCGCGTAGCGGTCCTGCCGCAACCTCCTGCGCCCGAAGGGCTGACCCCAAGCGGTCCCCGCGAGAGGGCCTTCGCCGGCAGCAGAGTCAGAACTGCAGTGAGCAGACAGAAACGGCGATCGCTCCGAGGCAGCCCGCAGGCCGAGGCAGCCAGCCGTCTGCGGCATTCATGCGGCCGAGGCAGTCATCAGTAGAAGTCGATCGACAGCCGCGGGTCCGGCCAGTGGGGGACTTCCTCTCCGACCAGGGGTGGGCCCTTGGGGAGGTCCCCCTCTGGCTGGACCTCCACGGGCGACGGCTCGGGGCCAGTCGCCGGCTCCGGGGTCTCGCGCGGCGCCTCATCGGGATCCGGCATCTCCTACACCCCCGTCGTCCGGATGCTGTGGTCCGAGTTCCTCGCCCCACTGCCCCTTGTGACAGCCTCCCAGGGTGGCTGCGGCCAGAGGCGTCTCTCCTGCGGCGAGCAGCCCCGATCCACCCAGCGAGCGCCCCCCGGATCGGCTGGCTACCGTCGACCCCGGCCGGTCAGTGATGGAGGCGTTGGGGGCGCAGGCCCAGAGTCTTCTTTCGCGCCTACCGCCGTCGCGTCCGGTGGCCGCCAGGCTTCCCCGCAGCGCCCCCCCAGGCCATCCCGGGGCACCCTCGGCCGCGCCGCGCCGCCAGACCAGGCGTGCCTCGCGTAGCATGCCCCGCCAGGCCGGCCGCGCGGGGGGAGGGTCAGGCCGCAGGCGCTGCGGCCCCACCTGCGCGGGGGGAGGGTCAGGCCGCAGGGCTGCGGCCCCACCTGCGCGGGGTCAGGCCGCAGGCGCTGCGGCCCCACCTGCGCGGGGGGAGGGTCAGGCCGCAGGGCTGCGGCCCCACCTGCGCGGGGGTCTGCGCGAGGCTGGGTCCGCGTACGTTGGGGCGCCGGCGGGCAACTGCTGAACCGAGCCGACGGCCCCGGCCTGGGGCGGGGCGGCCCCAGGATGCTGCTGCGAAAGGCAGCAGGCCGCCCTTGGACCACCGCGGAGCGAAGCTCACCCGCGGTGAGCCGTGCGCCGCGAGGGGGGCAGTGGGTCACGGGGCACTCGGACCACGGCATCCGGAAGACGGTGCTGCAAGAGCCGACCCTTGCAGCACCGCCGCTGAACAGCCGGTCCGGTGCGTGAGGGGGTGCGCGGTGTCCTGGCGTCTGTGGGCCTGCACCACCCTGGCCCTGGCGATTTGGGTGCCGCTGGTGCTCGGGCTGCCGCCAGCCGCCCTTGGCTGCGCGCACGGTGCCGCCGACAGCCCCTGGTCCCTGCTGCGCTTCGTCGCCGGCGGTCAGGCGGTCGCCGCGGCGCCCCCCGCGCCGCCAGGTCCGAATCCCCTCGCCGGCCAGCGCCCGCAGATCGTGATCGACGCCCTCCAGCGCCGGCTCTTCCTGTTCGCCGACGGGGCGCTGTACCGCTCCTGGCCGGTCGCGGTCGGGACGACCGGCACGCCGACCCCGATCGGGCACTGGGCGATCCAGGCCAAGGCGGTGTGGGGCGGAGCCTTCGGGGCGCGCTGGATGCAGCTGAGCATCCCATGGGGGACTTACGGCATCCACGGGACCAACAACCCGGGGTCGATCGGCTCCTGGGCCTCGCATGGGTGCGTCCGCATGTTCAATCGAGACGTGGTGGCTCTGTACCGCCTGGTGGCGGTGGGCACGCCGGTGGACATCCGCGGGCCGGCTGTTGCCCGCTTCGGCGAGGTCCGCCGCGTGATCTGGCCGACGCTGCTCGGCTCCGACGTCCTGGCCCTGCAGCGCCGTCTGGCCGCGCTGGGCTTCGCCGTCGGTCCGGAGAACGGCCGCTACGGTTCCGCCGCGGTGGAGGCCGTCAAGCGCTTCCAGGCGGAGCACGGCCTACCCGCCACGGGCGTGGTCGACTTCGCCACCGCGGAGGCCCTCGGGCTCCAGCCCCTGTCCGCGGATCCCTCCCTGCGCCCGACCCCGTCGGGGCAGCCCGTGCCAGCGCCACCGCCGCGGCCCGGGCCCACGCTCCCGCCCGCCCCCGGCGGCACCGGTTGAAGGGCGGACCCCCGGCCACGGGGCGCCGGTCCTTGCCGACGGCGGCCGTCTCCTCAAGGAACTGGTTCGGAGCCTACCGGCGGGCTGAGGGTTCGGTAGCTGCCCTCCGTGACCCGAGCGGCTGTGTGGCGCTGCCGGTACGGTCCCGCCTGGCTGCGGCCGCCGAGCCGCTGCTGGGCTGCCGGAGGCCCGGGACGTTCCGTCTCTGGCGGCTCGGACCCTCTCGGTAGGGATGTGCCCCGCGCGGGCGCGCAGTGCAGCCGCCGCGCCGCCTGCCCTCCACGGTTGGCAGTGCGGGGCGCAGCGGCTAGAATCAGTGGGCGATGGCTGGCGCCGGTCGGCCTTCGCTGCCGTCTTGGTGCCGTGGCCGGCGCGGGTACCCTGAGCGGGCTGGCCGCCCCGTTGTGGCTCCGCTGCGCCAGCCGCGCACCGACCCCCTTGGGGGCGGGCGCGCGCGGCTCCCGCCGGCCCGCCCGGCGGGATCAGGGCGACGGCAGAGCAGGGGCTGATGGTGGCGTTGGGCCCTCCCCGGGGGGAGGTCCCACACCCACGGCACACCCCCGCTGGGAGGGCGATCGTTGGCGCGACCGAAGGCGTGGCCCCGCAAGAATACCCCCACGGACATCGCCGTGCGGCAGGCCGCGGTGCGCGAGGCCGCTGCCTGGCGGCCGGAGGACGAGGTGGCGTTGCGCCTGCCCGGGGACCTGCCGGGGCAGGGCCGAGAGTTCGCCGGCGTGCAGGAGTGCCTGACTGGCTATGTGGCGATCCCCGTGTCGGTGGTCGGTCCCATGTTGGTGGACGTGGGCCGTTACCGCCTGGACGAGCGCGGGGCGGTGGTCGAAGAGGGGCGCGAGTCTCTGGAGGTCCTGGTGCCGTTGGCGCAGACCGAGGGCGGCCTGGCCGCCTCCGTGCAGCGCGGGGCGATCGCCACGCGCGCCGCCGGCGGCGTGCGCACCTATGTCCTGGCCGACGGGATGACCCGCGCCAGTTGTTTCCAGCTGCGCGACGCGGGCCAAGCGGTCCGCTTCGGCGCCTGGGTGGAGGCGGCGCTGCCGGCCATGCGCGCCTGGCTCACGGATCCCGCCAACCCCCTGGTGGACCGGGTCAGTGCCAGCGGCGTCGGGCTGCTGAGCCGCCACGCCGTGCTGCGTGGTGTCCGCACCCACGTGCTGGGGCGGCACTGCCACGTCCTGTATCGCTTCACCACGGGGGACGCCTGTGGTCCGAACATGATCACGCGCAACGCCCATGCCCTCAACCACGAGTTCGTGTCCCCGCGCTGCGCCGCCGAGACGGGCATCGGGGTGGAACGCGTCATTCTCGAGGCCAACATGGGGGGCGACAAGAAGCCGTCCTACCAGTACTTCCAGGAGGGTCACGGCAAGACCGTCCTAGCCGAGGCGACGCTGGATGGGCGCGTGTTGCGGCGCCACCTGCGTTGCAGCGGCGAGGACCTCGTGGCGCTCGAGCAGATCGGGCTCCACGGGAGCCACGCCAGCGGCATGCAGTCCGCGGCGTTCACGCCCGCCTCGGCGATCGCGGCGGTCTTCGCGGCGACGGGTCAGGACCTGGGCATGGTGGGCACCAGCAGCATGGCCCAAAGCAGCGCCGAGTTGCTGGAGCACTCGGCCCACATGGCGATCCGGCTGCCCGGCCTGGAGGTCGGGACCGTGGGCGGGGGCACCGTCCTGCCGCATGCGCAGGCGTGGCTGCGCATGTTGGGCTGTAACGGGACGGGATTGGTCTACCGCTTCGCGCAGGTGGTCGCGGCGACGGCCCTCTGCCTGGAGATCTCCGCGGCGGCGGCGATGGCCAGCAATGGCAGCGCGGACTTCTACCGGACCCACCTTGAGCGTGGGGGACTCCGCGGGCGGTCGGCCCTGGACGGGGAGGCCGACGAGGCGGAGGCCTCCCCTGGGCCCGGGACGCAGAGCCAGCCGGGAAGGCTGCAGGCGTTCCTCTGAGCGTGTGAGCGTGTGAGCGCGTGAGCGCGGCCCCGGCCCGCGTGAGCGGCCCGCGGGCCCCGCACAGAGGAATGCGCGCCCCAAGGGCGAAGCCTGCCCCGGGGCGGATGCCGGGATCGGCGGGGCACGACCGAGGGGACCCGGTACGTTGCCGGGGGAGAAAGGGTGGGGCCGATGATCCGCCTCTTCCCGAGGATCGACGAGGAGGACCTGATCGTCCGCCTCTTCCACAAGGCGGTCAACAACCAATGGTCCTCCGACACGCTGGCCTGGGACAGCCCCCTGGGGCTGACGCCCAGACAGGCCGAGGCCCTAGCCAACGTGATCACGCCGGTGTACCTCGGCGAGCAGTC
>DAHWHV010000421.1 GCA_027335545.1 Clostridia bacterium | reverse complement strand
CCCTGGCGCGCCCCGCCCGCCCGCGGCGTCACCGGGGACATCGGCAGGGTGAAGCCAGCCGCGCCCGCGGGGTCGCGCCCCCCCGTGCTCCCGGCCCCCCCGGCGCCCTGCTGCCAGCGGCGCAGCACGTGGGGCTGGCGGCGCACCTTCTGGCTGCCCGTGCTGAAGGGCCGCGCCTCCTGCTGCCAGACGGGGAAGGCGAAGAGGATGTCGCGCGAGCGGCCCCGGGAGGGGGTGGCCGGCGCCAGGTAGGGGCGGCCGAACGACTTCAGGGCGCTCATGCCGATCAACTGGACGAAGATCATCGTGGCCATGCCGACGAAGCCGAAGACGCTGGCGACCGCGATGTAGGCCCAGGTGGTGATGCGCAGGGCGTTGCTGAGGCTGTAGTTGGGCACGGCGAAGGAGCCCAGGCCCGTCAGGGCGATGACGATGACCATCGCCGGGCTGACCAGGTTGGCCTGCACGGCGGCCTGCCCCAGGATCAGGGCGCCGACGATGCCGATCGTCGGGCCGATCACGCTGGGGATGCGCAGCCCGGCCTCGCGGATCAGCTCGAACCCCAACGCCATGACCAGGGCCTCGACGATCGTCGGGAAGGGCACGTGCTCGCGCGCGGCGGCGATGGCCAGCAGGAGTTCGGTCGGGATCATCTCGGGGTGGTAGGTGACGGCCGCGACGTAGAAGGCGGGCATCAGCAGCGTCACGCCCACGGCCAGCCCGCGCATCATGCGGGAGAAGGTGGAGTACGGCCAGCGCAGGTAGGTGTCCTCGCTGGTGTGCAGCATGGCCCAGAAGCTCGTGGGCACGATCAGGGCCCAGGGGTCCCCCTCCACCAGCAGCGCGACGTGCCCCTCCACCAGGAACCCGGTCACGCGGTCCGGGCGCTCGGTGGCGAGGATCTGCGGGTAGGGGGAGTTCGGGGCGTCCTCGATCAGCTGCTCCAGGATGCCGCTGGTCAGCACGTCGACGTGCCGCAGGACGGTCAGGCGGCGGTGCACCTCCTGCACGAGGTCCGGGGCGGCCCGGTTGGCCAGGTAGAGGATCGCCACCCCCCCGCCGGCTTGGCCGGCCTTGACCCGCTCCTCGACCAGGTGGCGGGTCTCCAGTCCCTTGCGCACCAGGGCGACGTTGGTCCCCACGTCCTCGACGAAGGCCGCCTGCGGGCCCCGCACGATGGGCTCGTTGCGGGCGTGGCCGACCTTGCGCGAGGGGAACTTCTTGGTGTTCACGAGCAGGGCCGCGGCCTCACCCCCCAGCAGCACGGCCGTCTTGCCGTGGAAGAGGCCCCGCATGAGCTTGCTGACCCGGGCGGTGCGCGCCACGCTGTTGGCGGGCAGCAGGGCGTGGCGCACGCCGTCCAGGTCGTGCGGCCCGGCCAGGTCGGGGCGGGGGTGCATCAGCGGCGCCAGCACGGCGCGCTGCACGTAGTCCTTGTCGGCCACGCCCTGGCCGAAGAGGACCGCGGCCGGGGCCCCGCCCGCGCCAAGCCGCAGGTGGCGGACGACGATGGTCGCCCCGCGGCCTAGGACCCCGGCCCCCGCGCGGATCAGGCGCAGGTTGGCGGCCAGGTCGGTCCCCAGGCGACCTCCCCCCAGCATCCGGTCGACCTTGAAGGAGGCCTCCTTGGCGGCCTGGGCGATCGCGCGCGCGGCGTGCGGGCCCGGCAGGGGAGCCTCGGCGCCGGGGAGGGGGTCCCAGAAGCCGACCTCCTCGCCGCCGCGCAGGAGCCGCTCGATCTCGGTGTCCCGTCCCGCCAGCAAGGCCCCGAGGCTTCCCCAGGCCGGCAAGTGCGTCCCCCCTCCCGCCGGCCGCGGCGGCGGCCCGCCCCGGCCGGCCCCCGGGGGATGCCTGGCGCCTCCCCGGGCTGGTCCGCGTAGTATGGGCCGCCAGGGGTGGGTGCATGCGCCAGGGCCGGCGGCGGCCCGGAACCTGGCAGATGGCCCCATCGGACGGGGCGCGGACGGGGAGGCGGCGGCGATGGCGATGAACGCGGGGGTCTTGCCCCCGGGGCAGTACGGCTTCGTCCACGACCTGGGCGCGGTGCTCGACGGGACCCCCGGGGCGGCGGTCTTGCTGGCGCAGGCGGCGGGGCTCACGGGGCTGCTGGTCAAGTACAACGACGGGGGGGCGACCACGGCCGGGGACGGCAGCGGCCAGGCCTGGCAGCGGCAGTTCCGCCTGCTGGCGCCCGCCTGCCGGGCCGCGGGGCTGGCCTGCATCCCCTGGGCCTACGTCTACCCCGGCGACGGGGCCGATGTCGGGCTGCTGGCCGCCCAGGCCCTGCAGGACAGCGGCCAGGCGTTCTACCTCCTGGACGCGGAGGTGGAGTTCGACCGGGATCCCGCCGCGGCGGCCGACGCCCAGGCGCTGCTGTATGCCGTGGCGCACTACGCCCCGGGCGTGCGCCTCCTCTACACCTCCTGGGGGCTGCCCGACCAGCACCCGACCTTCCCCTGGAGCACCTTCAACGCCCTGACCCAGGCGTTTCTGCCGCAGATCTACCCCGGCCTGATCGGGTCCGACCCCACCACCGCCTACAACCGCTCCTTCTTCGGCGGCGACGGCGGGGGGCCGGGCATCGAGCAGATGTCCCCGGCGCCCGCCGCCGTCATCCCGGCCTTCGACCTCTCGGCGATCGGCACCCTGGCCGGCCTCGCCCACACGGGGGCGTTCCCCGCCGTGGCCTGGTGGGTGCTGGACGGCATGGGTACCGCGCAGGCCGGGTCGCTCGCGGCCACCGCGTACGCCCACTCGGCCTCCGTCGACTGGCAGGGGGAGACCTTTCGGGCACTGGGGCGTCTGGCG
>DAHWHV010000404.1 GCA_027335545.1 Clostridia bacterium | reverse complement strand
CTCCTCGTAGAGGATCCGGGCGACGCGGGCCGTCCAGTGCAGGTTGAACTCCATGTCGGCCAGGTGCGCGACGATCTGCCGCGGGCTCCAGCCGGCAGTCCCACGCCGCCTCCGGCATGCGGGAGACCAGCCGCGCCAGCGCCGGCGGCCCCGCCGCGAGCTCCGCCAACGCCGTCTGGATCTCCTCGCCCGTCGCCATCGTTCGCCCCCTCCAGGATCCCAGTGCACCGCGCCGGCGCCGTGACCGTCAGCGGCGGGCTCGGCCCGCCGCTGGGACGGCTGTGCCCCCGTCTACCGGCAACCGCTCACCGGGCGCCCGCGCGCGCGCCCGCGACATAGGCGGCGGTCGCTGCCCACAGCTGCGCCTGCAGGTCGCCTCCCGCGCCCCCGTGGTACCAGGCGGCGACGTGCGCCAGCACCACGCCCTCCACATCGATGGCCCGCATGGCCGCCGGCCGGTCCGGCCGCACCTCGCCGCGCTCCGCGGCATCGGCGAAGAGGGCGGTCAGCAGGCGCCGCAGCGTGGCAGAGGCGGCCTCGGCCCCGCCCCGCCGCAGGTTCTCCAGCGCCCACACCCAGATCAACTCGGGGTGCACCGCCCAGGCGTCAAAGCGCGCGAAGAGCGCGCCTAACCGCTCCTCCAGCGACGGGCAGGCCAGCACCTCGGGCATGGCCACCTCCACGTCCTGCAGGGCCGCGGCAAAGGCCGCCAAGGCCAGGTCCTCCTTGGCGGGGAAGTAGTTGTAGAGGGTGCCCTTGGCCACGCCTGCCGCCATGGCGATCTGGTCGACCGTCGTCCCGGCAAACCCCTGACGGGCGAAGAGCGCCAAACCCGCACGCAGCAGGTTGGCGCGGATCCGCTGGCGCTGTTCCGCGGTCACACGCATGGTGCGGCCATCATACGGCGGGTGTTCCAAAATGACCCCGGTCACATTATGGTGGGGATGTCGCTGGCGATCGCCGCCGCGTCCCGCCCTCGGTCGCCGGCTGACCGTTCCGATCTCTCTCTGGAGGCGAGGGGAGCGTGCGCCCCTGAGCACCTTGCCCCGTGATGCAGCGGTGCCCCGTGTCCCCACGGAGCGTACCGCCTCCGGTGCCCCGGCCCCCGGCCCTGCTCCTGTCGCGGCTCCCGCGGACCTCGCTGACCGGCCCGCGTCCCTTGCAACCGACGGGGTTCCTCCCCCCGAAGCGGACCCCGGCCTCCCCGTCCGCGACCCGAGCGACCCGCTGTTCGTCGCCGACCCCTACCCCTTCTACGCCCGCCTGCGCGCGGAAGGTCCCGTGCACTTCGTCGAGGCCGCGGGGGATTGGTGGGCCGTGCGCTACCAAGAGGCCGCGCAGGTCCTCAGCGACCGCCGCTTCATCAAGGGCCCCAGTTCCCCGCCTGAACTGCCCCCCCCGCGTTCGCCCACCTGCCCCCGCTGCAGCCCAGCATGCTGGTGCGCGACCCGCCCGACCACACCCGGCTGCGCGCGCTCGTCACCCGCGCGTTCACCCCGCACGCGGTGGAGAGCCTGGCGCCGCGCATCCAGTCTATCGCCGACGACCTCAGCGACCGCTTCGCCGGCCGCGACCGCGCCGAGTTGATGGCCGAGTTCGCGTTCCCGCTCCCGGCCATCGTCATCGCCGAGATGCTCGGGGTCCCCCTGGAGGACCGCGAGCGCTTCAAGGCCTGGTCGCAGCGCATCATCCGCCTGCTCGACGGCACCCAGCCCGAGGACGTCCGGCGTGCA
>DAHWHV010000391.1 GCA_027335545.1 Clostridia bacterium | reverse complement strand
TACCTGGCGTGGCGCAACTCCTTCAAGTGGGTCTTCTACCCCCCGCCCGTCTACCCGGTGCGCCGCTCCAACCCCGTGTCCAACGATTTCTGGGGCATCAGCGCCAACACCAAGCACCCCGACCAGGCCTGGGAACTGCTGAAGTGGCTGGCGGCCGGCAAGACCTTCCAGCGCATGATGATGAAGACCTTCCTCTTTTCCCCGGCCCTCAACGACCTCTGGGCCGAGTGGCAGGCGACCGTCGAGGGGGTCGTGCCCGGCCTCAAGGGGAAGGGCCTGCACTGGTTCGCCACGGCGGCGCAGCAGGGGTGGGGCACGGCCCAGCCGTACTTCCGCCACGCCTCCGCGCAGGCCCTGGCCATCGACGGGTCGATGTGGGGTGACCTGATCGCGCGCCGCAGCGGCGGCGTCTCCGCCCTCCGGGCGGCGGACGCGCAGGTGAACGCCCTGCAGCAGGCCGCAGCCGCGGAGGCGGCTCGGCAGGGGGCGATGCAGGGCGCCTTCCCCGTGACCGGACCGCGCATCGCCGCGGTGGCGCCGGGGCAGTAGGTGGGCTGCGGCTGTTGCGCAGCCCACCTACTGCCGACTGCCTCTGCGGGAGCTTGGTGCAAGGGTGGGCCGGCCCGGCAGCCGCGCGCCCGGGGCTCCCTGGTTGGTGCGCGCTGCCCGGACGAGCAGAGGACGTCCAGCGACACGGACCAAGGTCGCCGCGCACACCGGCGACGCCCCCTGCGGCCACGGGTCCTCCGCGTAGGCCGCCGTCCCCGCGGCCCTTCTGGTGGAGGCCCCCGCTCGGCGCGGGCGGACCGCCCACGGCCAGGATCACCTCCCCCGCTGGGCCTGCTGGCCGCGGGGCCCCCACCCGTATGCCGCCCCTGGCCTGGCGAGTGGGGCGGAAGGCCCCCTGGGACGGGCGGCGAACCCCCCGCCGCACGGTTCCCGGCTGCCCCGGGGGCCATGTGTCCGGGACCCACCGACCGGTGCGCAGCGGAGGTGCGACAAGTGGCCAAGATGCCCAACGTGCCCGACGTGTCCCCGGAGTCCGAGCCGGCGGCGCGGCCCATGGTGCGGCCTACGGTGGGGCTGATGGACGCCTCGCTCCAGGCCCGCGCCGCGCAGGCCCGCCTCGCCTACGCGCGGGACGGCGTCTGCCTCTTCCCCGAGCCCGTGCTGGACCCGGACGTCGTCGCCCGTGCCGTGGACGGGATGGATGCGCTCTGCCGCGGCGAGTACGAGACGGGCGTGGCCCCCCAGCCCTCTCCCTGGAAGCCGGGCGACGACCCCGGCAAGCTGGTCAAGATCGAGATGCCGCAGGCGGCCAACCGGGCCCTCTTCGACGTCGTCGCCCACCCCCGCCTGGGGGAGGTGGCCGCAGCCGTGACGGGCGCCTCCACGGTCCAGGTCTGGTGGGTGCAGATGCTGATCAAGCCCGCGGCGCCCCCCGGGGGGGGCGCGAGCCCCCACGTCGGCTGGCACCAGGACCGCCAGTATTGGAGGCAGTGGGAGGAGGGGAGCGAGCTCTTCACCGCCTGGGTGGCCCTCTCCGATGTCACGCCCGAGGCCGGGCCGGTGATGCACGTCCGGGGCTCGCAGCGCTGGGGCCTTCTGGGTCAGGGGGACTTCTTCGCGGCCGACTACCACCTGCAGCGGCAGCACATCCCGGTGCCCGCCGGGGAGGCGTGGGAGGAGGTGGCCGGGGTGCTGCGGCCGGGTGGCCTGAGCCTGCACGACCAGTTCACCCTGCACGGCAGCGGCTCCAACCGTTCCGGGGCGCCGCGCCGCAGCCTCGCCATCCACCTGCGCACGGAGCGGTCGCGGCCGGTCGGCGACCGGCGCGAGGGCCTGACGGCCTTCCTCGATGACCCGGCGTACTGCCCCGTGATTTTCGGCGCAGGGTCCGGCGCGCGCTGAGGTTGCGCCGCTGGCGGCC
>DAHWHV010000377.1 GCA_027335545.1 Clostridia bacterium | reverse complement strand
TCGCGCAGGTCGTCGCCGGCGCTGGCCGGGGGCCGCACGGAGCCCGGGGCATAGCGCGCCAACTGGCGCTCGTGGGCGACGTACGGGTCGTGCGGGTGGGTCCAGCCGACGAACAGGCACCAGGGCTCCCGCTCCCGCGCCCCGGCCTCGATGCAGGGCAGCGCCGCATCCGTGACGCGGACGTCCCCGATCGCCTCCAGCGGGCCCTGGGTGCGGCCATAGACCACCCGCGACGGCCAACCCTCCCGCTCCTGCCACAGACCGTCGACCGGAGCCGGCCTGGGCCCCGGTGCCGGCGCGGTCCGCACCTCTTCCCAACCGAAGCGGGCGGGGGAGCGCTCGGCGGACACGTGCCACTTCCCCGCGTAGCGGAGGCGGTAGCCGGCTGCCGCCAGGTGTTCGGACCAGAGGCGCACCCCGGGCCCGATGTCGCGCCGCATCGCCGCCCGCGTGTGGTTGTTGTTCCACATGCCGTTGGCGTGCGGGTAGAGCGCCGACATCAGGGCGGCGCGCGCCGGCGCGCACATGGGGCAGGGGGTGCGGAACTCGGTGAACGAGAGCCCCTCGGCGGCCAGGGCCGCCATGTGGGGCGCCACCACGCCGGAACCGGCCCCGAAGGCGTACCCGGAGTGGTGGTCGCTGACCGCCAGCAGGATATTCGGCCGACGCTGCGCCATGCCCATGCCTCCCGTTGGTGCGGACACGTTGCGGCTGCGAAGCGGAGCGGGAGCCGGCCGCGCCAACTGCCCTGCCGCGGCCAGCGGGCCGCTGGGCCCTGCGCCCGACGACCGGCGCATCTCGGTCCGGTGCGGCAACCGCTTTGCGCCGGGGGGGGGCCCCGCCGCGGGCGGCCCCGCGCCAAGTCAACACGCAGCGCCATGGGAAGGGGTGGGCCGCACCCGCCCCAGGGCCGGCACACCATCGCCCGGGGGGGGGTGATGGCCGCACCACCGGGGTCCGTCCTGCGCATGACACCCTCCCCGCCGAGGTGAGTATAACAAGTAGCGACGCTGGCGCCACCCCTCTACGGGCTACCCCCGCTACGCGACGCTCGGTTTCAGCGACAAGGCCAACCTCGCCTTCGCCGATCGTCCTCACGAACGTCAGCCCAGACTCGCTTCGCCGTGGCCGGCTGGGCCTTCGGCGCTGGGACTCTCCCCCACGCGTATCGGGCGGTTTCGCCTCGGCGTCATACCCGCCCTGGGCGCCGGCGGAGCGAAACCCACCTGCCGTGGGCGGTGTCCCGTGGCGCCCTCACATCGGCCGTACACCCCCGGGGGCCGGCGCGGCGCCGGCCTCGGCGTCGCAGTCGGAACTGCCCCCGCAGCCCCATTCCCCTCCCCCGGTTCCGGACATCCCCGGCCGCGGGCCGTTCACCCCGCGCCATCGCCGGCCCCGGTCCAATCGAACACCACGCCCTGGTACTCATCCCTGCGGTCCCTCAAGCCCTCAAAGGCGCGCTGGGCCTCGGTCGGGGGCAGGACGTGGGTCAACAGGGGCTCGACGGTGACCCGGCCCTCTGCCAGGAGGCGCAGGGCGAGGACCGTGTTGCGCTCGAGCGAGTGCTTCTGGGTGGGGATGGTCCGGCGCACGTCCCGCACCGGGAAGCGCCACTCGTGGGCCCCCTTGAGCGTGATGCACCCCGCCGGCCAGGCGTGAACCGCATCGAGGAGCGGAGTGACGTCGGTCTCGTGGACGCCGCGCGGCGACCCGAGCAGGATCACCTCGCCGAGTTTCCCGGTGAGCCCCAGGGCCAGTTGGACCAAGGCGGGGCTCCCCACCGCTTCGATGGTCGCATCGACGCCCTGACCGCCCGTCCACTCCCCCACGGCCGCCCGCGCCACGGCCGCGTCGGCCGACGCGAGGCAGCGACGGACGCCGCAGCGCCCCGCCCGCGCCACCCGACCCTCGCTCGGATCCACGCCCAGCACGTCGACACCCGCCAGTTGCAGGAGCTGGGCGCAGAGATTCCCGACGATCCCGAGGCCCAACACCACGGCGCAGTCGCCGAACTCCAGGGCGCTGACCCGCAGGGCGGTCATGGCCACCGTGATCAGGCGGGCGAAGGGGGCGATCCTGGGGTCCAGGGCCTCCGGGACGGCCAGACACACCTGCCGCGCCCGCACCTGCGAGGCGTGCCCCCCGTAGGTGAAGACACGCCTGCCCGGCGTCAGGCCCGGGAAGTCCGTGCCCGCGTGGGTGACGCGGCCGACCGCCGCATATCCGGGGCGGACGGGGTAGCTGGTCGAACCCGTCGCATCGCTGAAGGCGGCGCCCTCCGTCCCGGCGCTGATCAGGCTGTATTCGGTCTGGACGCGCACCTCGGTCGGGGCCGGTTCAGCCGGCAGGCGCAACGGCACGCACTCGGCTCGCCCCGGGGCCGTGATCACGACCTCCCCAGTCACCCTCGCCAAAGCGGCCACCCCTTTCCGCGACACACTCGGGCAATGGGCCCCGGGGCCGGGCCTCGCTGCACGGTGGGACGCCCCGCCGGCCCGCGTCATGTGAGGGGGCCATGGGCGGCGGCGGAGCGAAGTTCACCTGCGGAGCGAAGCTCACCTGCGGAGCGAAGCTCACCTGCGGAGCGAAGCTCACCTGCGGTGAGCGGTGCTCCACTGCGGTGAGCGGTGCTCCACTGCGGTGAGCGGTGCTCCACTGCGGTGAGCGGTGCTCCACTGCGGTGAGCGGTGCTCCGCCGCGGTGAGCGGTCCTCCGCCGCGTAGCGCCGGGCGCTGAGCGATCTTCCGCCCTGGCGGGTGCTTCCCTCCTCGACCAGGGCCGC
>DAHWHV010000355.1 GCA_027335545.1 Clostridia bacterium | reverse complement strand
GGCGGTGACCGTGCCCGTGCCCGGTGGCTGTGACCGTGCCGGTGGCTGTGACCGTGCCGGTGGCCGCGGCCGTGCCGGTGGCCGCGGCCGTGCCGGTGGCCGCGGCCGTGCCGGTGGCCGTGACCGTGCGGTAGACTGCAGGCAGCACAGGGGAGGGATGGCCATGGCCGGCGGGGGCGGTCCCGGCGACGGTTCTGGCCCGGGGGAGGCCCGGCGACCGCGGCCGCTGCGCGGGCGGCTGACGGCGGTGGGGCGGCAGCAGGCCGCGCGGCGGGTGATGGCCATCGCGGCGCGCTACCCCCGCCTCTGGCGTTTCGCGCGGTCCGGGGTGCGCCGCCGCTTCGACGGTGCCGCCCCCCGCTGGAGCGGGATCAGCGGCACGATCGCCTCGGAGCACTTCGCCCCCGTGCGCGCGGCCCTGGAGAGGCTGCCCGCGGGGTTCGCCCCACAGCGGATCGCCGACATCGGCACGGGGACGGGGCTGCTGGCGGTGGGACTGGCCGAGCGGTATCCCGACGCCGAGGTGAGGGGGTTCGATCTAGCACCGGCGATGCTTGCCGAGGCCCGGCGGCACGCGGCGGCGCAGGTGGACCTAGACGGGGCGCCCCGGCTGCGTTTCACGGAGGCGGACTCGTCCGCCCTGCCGGTGCCAGCGGGTTCCTTCGACCTGGTGGTGCTCTCCAATACCCTGCTCTTCTTCTTGGAGATCGCCCGGGTGTCGGCCCCCGGGGGCCTGGCCGTCGTCGCCTTCTCCCGCGGGCCCCGCACCCCCCTCTACCTCCCGCTGCGCGAGGTGGCACGCGGCCTGGAGCGGGTGGGTCTGGAGTGCATCGCTTCGGGGGAGGCGGGGGAGGGGGAGTGGCTCTTGGCGCGCCGCCCCACTCCCCCTGGCGGCGGGTCACGGAGACGGTTCGCACGGGAGTGAGCGCCGAGGTGGGCGAAGGGGCGTCCCCGGCGGCCGCAGGCCCGGCTCAGTCCAGCTCCGGACCCACCTGGCGGACGAAGACGCGGAGTTCGTAGCGGCCCGTGGAGGCGCCGAGCAGTCCGCCCAGGGCCGTCAGCCTGCGGCCGGCCTCCGCGGCGTCGAACCTCCCGCCGATCCGCACCCCCATCCGCTCCCCCTCGCCGAGGCTCCCGCGCCCATGGACGACGGGCTCCGGTCGGGCCAGGGCGTCCTGGCGCGCCAGTGCCTGGGCGATCGCCTGCCCCCCACGGGCCACGGCCTCCGCGCCGCCCGGCGGCGCCGTGCGTTCCGCGGCGCCCCCCTGCAGGCGCCCGCCGCGGTCCTTCTTGATGCCCAAGCGGTAGCGGAGGTTGCGCACCTGCCATTGCGTGAGGGCGAAGCGCGCCCCGATCTCCACGTCGGTCTTGCCGGCGCGCAGCAGATCCAGCAGGGCCCGGCGCTGCCTGCCCGGTGTCCAGTCCTTGAGGCCCGCAACGCGCCGCCCCGGGGCCGCCGGTCCGCCCTCCGCGCCTTCCATTCCCTGAGCCATGCCCTGAGCCATGCCCTGAGCCATGCCCTGAGCCATGCCCTCTGCCGCCGCCCGACGCGCCGCAGGTGCGCTCGCCGATTCCGCCAAAGGGCCCGCCGCCTCCAGCACCGCTCCCATTCCGGCTCCCGACGCCGCCTCCATGGCCGCTCCCATCGCCGTACATCCACCTCCGCCGCGGGACGGTCGCGCCCACACGATGCGAGCCCCCGGCCTGTGCCGTCCCCCTGAACCCAGCATGCACCGGTGCGGCGCCCATCATGCACCAGCGGCCGGCGCGGGCCCTGCCCGCTGGTCGCCGGTGCCGCCCCGCGCGTCCCGCCCCCGGCGGGGTCGCCGCGACCCCCATCCGCCCGGGGGGTCCGTCCCGCCCTCCCACGGGCCGGCGCGCCACCCCGGCTGTCCCCAGAGGGGAATGTAGGATTCCTTAACAGCCCGTGGGTATCCTGAGCACGACGGGCGGAGGAGGCAGGGTCTGCCGACTCGGTGGGGCAGGGGCCGGAGCACGGCGCGGCCCGCCGACGGAAACGGACCTGCGGAGAAGGGGCATTGGGCATGCGGGGCATGGCCGAGGAGGTTCCGGGTCGTACCTGGCCGCCGGTGTTGGGGCGCTGGCTGGTGTGGTTGGTCGTCGCCGGGGTCCTGGTCGTCGCCGCCACGTACGGTGTGGGCCGCTACCGCCAAGCCAAGGCGGCGGCCGCCGCCCCGCGCTACTTCACCGTGGCGGCCTCCATGGGGCCCGTCCAGGTCTCGGTGCCCGGGCCCGGGAGCGTCCAGGCGGTGGCGACCCAGAACGTCACGCCGCAGACGGCCGGCGAAGTCGCCCGGGTGGACGTGGCCGTGGGTCAGCGCGTCGCGGCCGGGGCCCCCCTGGTCGTCCTGGCGGACACGCAGGGCCTGGCCCAGCAGGTCGTGGCCGCCCAGGCCGCTCTGGACCAGGCCAAGGCCCAACTGCAGGCCCTGACGAGCCCCACCCTCGACCCGCGCACCCTGGCTTCGGCACAGCTGAAGGTGTCC
The DNA here is from genome assembly GCA_027335545.1 of Clostridia bacterium. The sequence continues at coordinate 4,843 of DAHWHV010000355.1, read as the reverse complement.
CAGGCCGAGCTGACGCTGCGCCAAGCCGAGTTGACCCAGAGCCGCGACGCCGCGGCGGCGGCCGCCGCCACCGTCGTGACCACCCCCGTGGCGGGCGTCGTGCAATCGGTGGGCGTGGTCGCCGGGCAGCAGGTGGGCCCGGGGACGGAGGTGGCCGTCGTCCAGCCCGCGGGGGCGCCCACGATCACCGTGCCGGTGCCGGAGGAGGACATCCCCTACCTCCCCGTCGGCACCGCCGCCACCATCGACCTCCCGTCCGCGGCCCAGGTCTTCGACGGCACGGTGACGGCCCTGGGGGATACCCCCTCGACCTCCGGGGCGGTGACCCTGGGGCAGAGCGGTGGCTCGGCCAAGCAGGACAGCGCCGCCACGCAGACGCAGCAGCTCTACCCGGTGACGGTCACGCCGAGCACGCCCATCGGCCAGCCCCCCGTCGGGGCGACGGCCACGGTGAGCTTCACCCCCTCGGGGAGCCCGCCAGCGGCCTACGGCTGGAGCGACGCCGGCCAGGTGGCCTACCCTGCGCCCGTGGACCTCTCGGCCCAGGCGGCGGGCACGGTCGGCTCGCTGGCGGCGGCCGGCGCGTCCGTCGCGGCCGGGCAGCGGCTCGCCCAGATCCAGGACCCGGCGACCCAGGCCACCGTCCAGCAGGACCAGCTCAACGTGCAGCAGGACCGCCTCGCGCTGCAGCAGGCCCAGCTGACCCTGTCCCAGACGGCGCACCCCACGCCGCCGACGGCAGCGGCGGTCACCGCCCAACAGGCCAGCGTGCAAAGCGACCTGCTGGTGCTGCAGCAGCGGCAGCAGGCCCTGGGTGAGCTGACCGTGACGGCGCCGATGGCCGGGACCGTGACCGCGGTCGACGTGCTGCCGGGGCAGAGCGTCGGGACGGGCACGACCGTCGTGACGTTGCAGTCGGCGGCTGGCCTGCAGGTCGTGGCGCCGGTCGACGAACTGGACATCGGCAAGGTGAAGGTCGGCGAGCCGGTGACGATCTCGGTCAGCGCCTTCCCCGGGGTCACCTACAGGGGGAAGGTCGTGGCCATCGCGCCGTCGGCTACGAGCACCAACGGGGTCAGCACCTACCCGGTGACGATGTCGCTGCAGAGCAGCCAGAACCTGCGGCCCGGGATGTCGGCGACGGCCGTGATCCAGATCGCCTCTGCTGCCCGCACGCTCCGGGTCCCGGCCCAGGCCGTCACCGCCTTCGGCACCGGGGGCCGGGGCGTGGTGCGCGTGATCCAGGGCGGCAAGGAGGTGCCGGTCCCGGTGAAGGTGGGGTTGGTGGGCACCACCTACACGCAGATCCTCTCGGGCCTGAAGGTCGGGGAGCGGGTCGTCGCCGGCCAGGCCAGCACCGGCACGACCAATCCCTTCGCCTTCTTCCGCGGCGCGGGCGGCGGCTTCCGAGGGCCGGGCCCGGGGGGCGGCGGGCCCAAGGGCGGGTGAGCGGAGCGTGCGGAGCGAAGCTCGCCTGCGGCGAGCGGTGCTGCGCAGCGGAGCGAAGCTCGCCTGCGGCGAGCGGTGCTGCGCAGCGGAGCGAAGCTCGCCTGGCCGCTTCACCGCGGCGGGGTCCCCTCCGGGGCCCCCGCCGCCGGGTCGGTCATCGAGGCAGGGGGTGGGCGCGTTGGCGTCGGGGGCGCGGGGGCGCGGGGCGGGCGGACCGGTCATCGACCTACGGGGCATCACCAAGAGCTACCGCATGGGAACGGTGACGGTCGCGGCCCTGGGCGGCGTCGACCTGCAGATCCATCCGGGCGAAATGGTGGCGGTGATGGGACCCTCGGGCTCTGGCAAGTCGACCCTGATGAACGTGCTGGGGTGCCTGGACCGGCCCACGGCCGGGGAATACCGCTTGGCCGGCCGGTCCGTCGGCCGGCTGGGCGATGACCAACTCGCCGAGGTGCGCAACCGGTTCATCGGCTTCGTCTTCCAGAGCTACAACCTCCTGCCGCGCCTCACAGCCCTGCAGAACGTCGAGTTGCCGTTGATCTACCGGGGGGAGTCCACGCGCCAGCGGCGGCAGGCGGCGCTGGCGGCGCTGGCCGCCGTCGGCCTGGAGGGCCGGGTGCACCACCTGCCGGCCCAGCTCTCCGGAGGGCAGCAGCAACGCGTGGCCGTGGCGCGGGCCCTGGCCGGCCGGCCGGAGGTGCTGCTCGCCGATGAGCCCACCGGGAACCTGGACAGCCGCTCAGGGCAGGAGGTCATGGCCTTGATCCAGCGGCTCAACGATGGCGGGATGACGGTGGCCATGGTCACGCACGACGAACACATCGCCAGGCACTGCCTGCGCATCGTGCGCGTCTTCGACGGCCGGGTCCTGGCCGACGAGCCGGTCCCCGCGGCCGAGCGCCTCCTGGCCGCGGAGGCGGCGGGGAGCGCGGGGCCGGGCGGGGGGGCGGCCGGGAACGGGGGAGGGGGCGCGGCATGAATCTGGGCGAGGGCCTGCGCATGGCCTGGCTGGCCATCCGCGGCAACGTGTTGCGCTCGTTCCTCACGGCGCTGGGCATCATCATCGGGGTGACCACGGTCATCGCCATCGTCGCGTTGGGGCAGGGTTCCCAGCAAGCGGTGGCCAAGCAGGTGGAATCGCTGGGGACCAACCTGGTCATCGCCTTCCCCGCCTTCGGTGGCGGGGCGCGGTTCACGACTGGCATGGCCGCGCAGTTGCAGCGGCGCGTCCCGGACATCGCCCTGGCCATGCCCCTGTTCAGCTCCGGCGGGGCCAGCGTGGTCGCCGGCACCCAGAACACCCAGGCCAGCGTGAACGGCGTCTCCGCGGACTGGCTGCCGATGCACGGCATCCAGATGGCGCAGGGGTCCTTCCTGACGGCCGCGCAGGTGAACGGCCACGCCCAGGTGGCCGTCCTGGGGCAGACGGTCCTGCAGAACCTGGGCATCCACGGCAGCGCCCTCGGTCAGCAACTCCACGTGAACGGCTTCCCCTTCACCGTCGTCGGGGTGCTTCCCCAGATGGGGTCGACCGGGGGGGGCAACCAGGACAACGTGGTCCTGATCCCGTACACCACCGCGGAGATCGTGCTCGGGACCGTCTACCCGAACGAACTCTTCTTCCAGGTCAAGGCGGCCAAGGACGCCCCCCTGGTGGTCGGCACACTGCAGATGATCTTCGCCCATCAGTTCCCCCGCGCCAACGCGGTCAACGTCTCCAGCCAGAACCAGCTCCTGTCCACCCTCAGCGGTGTGACCAAGACCCTGACGACGACCCTGGCCGCCATCGCCGGCGTGTCCCTGCTGGTCGGCGGGATCGGGATCATGAACATCATGCTGGTGTCCGTGACCGAGCGCACGCGCGAGATCGGCCTGCGGAAGGCGATCGGCGCCAAACGGCGCGGCATCCTGCTGCAGTTCCTGCTGGAGGCCGCACTCCTGTCCTGCGGCGGCGGACTGGTGGGGATCGGTCTCGGGATCCTGGGCGCCCACCTGGTTGGCCAGGCCCTGAAGACCACCGTCGTGGTCACCCCCGGCTCGGTCGTGCTGGGCTTCGGCTTCGCCCTGCTGGTGGGCATGGTCTTCGGGCTCTGGCCGGCCGCCCAGGGGAGCCGGCTGGATCCGATCGTGGCGCTGCGGCACGATTAGAGGGCGTCGCCAGAGTCCTCTCTTGCCACGCCCGGCTCGGCCCGGCAGGTGGCGGGTGGCGCGCGGTCGCGCTGGGGCTCAAGGAGGGGGTGGCCGGCGGGCCGGGCCGCCCGCCACCCCCTCCAGGGTCGTCTCCCAGGTGGCGACGGCCTCCCCCCAGGAGAAGCGGGCGGCCAGACGGGCGGCCTCTGCCCCCAGGGCCCACACGGTCACTGGCCGGCGCAGCAGGTCGATCGCGGCCGCGGCCAGGGAGTTCGGGTCCGGGGGTGTCAGGTGCCCGCCGACGGCGGCGGCGGCCTCCGCCAGACCGGGCGTGGCGTACGCCGCGCAGGGGGTGCCCGCGGCCGCCGCCTCCAGCACCATGCGCCCCCAGCCCTCGCGTACCGAGGTGGCCACGAGCAGCCAGGCCCGGGCCAGCAATGCGTCGCGCAAGGCATCCGGGGCGTTGGCGAAGCAGGCGGCGCCCGGGGGGAGGGTCGGGGGAGGGCTGCCCCGCCCCACCACCCAGAGGCGCGTCTCCGGCAGGGCGGCGCGCACCAGGGCATAGGCCCGCAGCGCCTCGGGGAGGCCCTTGCCCGCGGCCTGCAGGCGGGCCAGGTAGATGAGCGTCGGCGCGGGCTCCTTGGGTGGGGGTGGTGGGGGGGGCGGGGGAGCGCCGCCGCCCGGGGGCCCCTGATGGCTCCAGGCCGGGGCGTCCACGCCGTTGCGGGCGATCGTGCCGGGGCCGGTCCAACCCTGCGCGCGCAGATCCAGCAGCGAGGTGCGCGACACGGTGAGGAACGGGGTCTGCCGGTAGGGGCGCAGCAGCAGACCCTCGGCGGCCGGGCCGAGGCGCCGCCGCAGGGCCGCCGGCTCCCGGGCCCAGCCCTCGGCCACGCGCTGGTGGATGAGGGCCAGCACCGGGAGCGGACTGTACAGGGGGGTCAGAAAGCCGCAGCCGTTGATCTGGTCCACCACCACGTCAAAGGCCGCGGCGTGTCGCAGGACGAAGCGGGCCCCCGCCAGGTAGAGCCCCGTCCCGCGACCGACGGGCACGACGCGCAGGCCGGACAGGCCCCGGGCGCCGTGCTCGCAGACCCAGACGATGCTGTGGCCACGCGCGGCGAGGCCGCCGAGGACGCGCGCCGTGTACAGCTCCGCGCCGCCGGCGCGCGGGTGCCCCGGACCTCGCCAGGACAGCATCAGCACGCGCAGGCTCACGCGCGGCACCGGCCGCGGACGGCCGGAGCCGCGTGGGGCGGCG
>DAHWHV010000348.1 GCA_027335545.1 Clostridia bacterium | reverse complement strand
GCCATCTCGGCGGCGGCGTCCAGCGACTGCCCGTCTCGTCCGTGGCCGTAGGCGTTCGCCCACAGATCCAGCACCACGATCCCCTGGCCGCCGCTGGCCGGTTCGACCTCGCGCACCTGCAGCGCCCCGGTGTGCGCCGTTCGCTTCCAGTGGATGCGCCGCGGCGAGTCCCCGGGCAGCATGGGGCGCGTGCTCACCACCAGCGTGGGGTCCGCGTAGGGCGAGTGCCCGGTGGCGGCGCGCCCGTACGCCTCGGCCTGCTCCAGCGGCCAGTGGGGGAGGGGGTGGAGGCGGGGCAGGACGGTGATCTCCCGCTCGGAGAACAGCTCCCGGGTCCAGGACCAGAGGCCGAAGGGGCCCTCGGCGCCGAGCTGGAGCGGGCCCAACCGATACTGGCCGCGGCGCGCCGGGAGGCTGCGGCGCAACTCCAGCCGTGAGAGGGGCGCCAGGCTGTAGCGCTCCTGGCGGGCCCCGGTGCCGAAGGCCAGCGCGCACCCCGGTCCGTCGCGCACCGTGACGGCCGGCGCGTAGAGCCAGCCGTCGTTGGCCAGCTGGAGCTCGACCTCCAGGGGATCGCCGGCCGTGTAGTTACCCGGGCGGACGCGGTAGAGCACCGTGATCTGTAACGCCGTCACCAGACCCCAACCGGCGTCGACGGCCCCGATCAGCACCCAGACCCACAGGGTGCCGATGGCCACCGGCCCCCCGAAGGCGACGGCCAGCGCGGCGAAGACCAAGGCGAAGACGGGGAACCACGGCCGGATGATGCGGGGTCGCAGGGGACTCACCCCCCGGGGAGGCTGTGCGGGGGCCGGGCCCGCAGGGGGCCGGAGGGCGGCGGTGGGCCCGCGCCCGGCGCCTTCCCGTCCCCGCCCGGCTCTGGGACCGGAGCCCTCAGCCCCGCCGGGCGGCCGCGGGCAGGGTCGGCACGGGCACGCCCCGCACGACGGCGCCGACGATCGCCTCCGGGGTCTGCTCGCGCCAGCGGGCCGCGGGGGCCAAGAGGATGCGGTGCGGCAAGCACCAGGGGGCCAGCGCCTTGACATCGTCGGGGAGCACGTAGTCGCGGCCCGCCAGGGCGGCGTGGGCCTGGGCCAGGCCCATCAGGGCCAGGGTGGCGCGCGGGCTGGCCCCCAAGGCGACCTCCGCGTGCCGGCGCGTGGCGACGCAGATGTCCACGGCGTAGCGCTTGACGGCAGGGTCCACATACACGCCGCGGCACACCTGTTGCGCCTGCAGGACATCCTCGACCCCGCACACCGGCGCCAGATCCTCCAACGGATCGGCGTCGAGGAAGCGGTCCAGCAGGGCGACCTCCTCCTCCCGGGCGGGGTAGCCGAGGGCAAGCTTCAGCCCGAAGCGGTCCAGTTGGGCCTCGGGGAGGGGGAAGGTCCCCTCGTACTCCACCGGATTCTGGGTCGCCAAGACCAGGAAGGGCGCCGGCAGGGGGTAGGTCACCCCGTCCACGCTGACCTGCCGCTCCTCCATGCACTCCAGCAGGGCCGACTGGGTCTTGGGCGAGGCGCGGTTGATCTCGTCGACCAGCAGGAGCTGCCGGAAGACGGGGCCCTCGCGGAACTGGAACTGGCCGGTCCGGGGGTCAAAGGCGTTGAAGCCCGTGACGTCGGTGGGCAGGAGGTCAGGGGTGAACTGGATGCGGCCAAAGCTGGCCCCGATGACCCGGGCCAGGGACTTGACCAGCCGGGTCTTGCCGGTGCCGGGGGCGTCCTCAAGCAGGACGTGGCGGCTGGCCAGCAGGGCCGTGAGCAGCAGCGTCACCCGGGCGGCCTTGCCCACGATCACCCGGGCGATGGCCTGCTGCAGCGCGGCACCCAGGGTCGTCACGCGCCGCACGGCGATCGTCCCGCCTGGATCGCTCCCCACTCCCGCCCACTCCCCGTTCCAGGCCGCCCGGCCGCGCGGCGCCCCGACCACCCACCCCGCGCGGAATGCGCTGCCCGCCCCCGGCGCCGGCCGCCGTGACCCCCG
>DAHWHV010000346.1 GCA_027335545.1 Clostridia bacterium | reverse complement strand
GCGGCCGAGGGGCGCCAGCCGCGGACCGCGCCCGCCGACGCAAACGCGGCCGGGCCGCGCCCGCCTACCCGGGCGGCCAGGCCAGCGGCCGACCGCCCAGGACGTGCAGGTGGAGGTGCCCCACCGTCTGCCCACCGTCTGCCCCGGTGTTGATCACCACGCGGTAGCCCGCGCCGAGCCCCTCCTCCCCCGCCAGCGTCCGGGCGACCTGGAGCAAGCGCCCGAGCGCCTCGGCGGGCAGGGCGGGGTCGTCGAGGCCGGACCAGTGGCGCCGCGGCACCACCAGCAGGTGGACCGGGGCCTGAGGGTGGATGTCCCGGAAGGCCAACACCTCGGGCCCCCGATACACCACGGCCGCCGGGACCGTTCCCGCCGCGATCCCGCAAAAGAGGCAGGGCTCGTCCAGCGACACCTCGACATCCCTCCGCTTTGGGTCCGCTTTGGCTCCGCTTCGGTTCCGATTCGGCTCCGCTTCGGGGGTTGGGGCCGGCGCCACGGGCCTGCGGCCTTCCCTTCGCGCCCGCGGCTCGGGCCCGCGGCTCGGGCCGCCGTGCGGGCGGCTCGTGGCCGGGGCGCCGGGCAGGAGGCCGCCGCCGTGCCTCAGGGCTCCCCCAGGACCCCCCGGACCTCCAGGTGGCGCTCCAAGGCCAGCTCGATCAGGCGCGTGACCAGGGCGCGGTAGGGGAGGCCGCTGGCCTCCCAGAGACGCGGGAACATGGAGGTCGCCGTGAACCCCGGGATCGTGTTCACCTCGTTGACCGTCGGCCGCAGGGTGCGGCGATCGAGGAAGAAGTCCACGCGCGCCATGCCGGCGCAATCCAGGGCGGCAAAGGCGCGCACGGCCAACCCCGCGACCTCGGCGGCCACGGCCGCGGGCAGCGGCGCGGGCACGACCAACTCCGCCCCCGCCTCGCTGTACTTGGCCTCATAGTCGTAGAACTCCCGCCGCGGAATGACCTCCCCCGGCACCGAGGCGCGCGGGTGCTCGTTGCCCAGGACGCCGCACTCGATCTCCCGGCACTCCGGGACGGCCCGCTCGGCAATCACGCGCCGGTCCAGACGGGTGGCCTCCCGCAGGCCCGCGCGCAACTCCTCGGGCGTGTGGGCCTTGGTAATGCCCACGCTGCTGCCCAGGTTCGCCGGCTTGACGAAGCAGGGCAGCCCCAACTCCCGGGCCAGGGCGTCGACGACCCCTGCGGGGTCCTCCCGCCACTGGCGCCGGGTAACGGTCCGGTAGGCCACCACCGGCAGGCCGTGGTGGGCCAGGACCTCCTTCTGGACGATCTTGTCCATCCCCAGGGCCGATCCCAGGACGCCCGCGCCGACATACGGCAGGCCGGAGAGTTCCAGCAGTCCCTGCAGCGCCCCGTCCTCGCCGCTGGGGCCGTGGACCAGGGGGAAGACCACGTCCAGGGGCGGCCTCGCCCCCGCCGCGCCGGTCAGGAGCTGGCCCGGGGCCGCCGCGGTGACGGCGGAGCCGGCCCCCGCCGCCGCCGCGGC
>DAHWHV010000341.1 GCA_027335545.1 Clostridia bacterium | reverse complement strand
CCGACGGCCCTGGCTGGCCTTCCACCCTGGCGGCGTCCTCGGCCGTGTGTACCCACACACCGCCGTTTTTTGGACCGCCCCTTGCGGCCCCAGGAGATGACGACCCGCCGCGCCGCCGGGGCGGCACAGCCGGGCGAGGATTTACCGGACGGAGCGCAGCGACGGAGGATAAGCCGCAGCCGCACCCTGGCGGTGTCAAAGGCGGGGAGGAGTAGACTGAGGGACCAAGGGGCGGTCCGAGAGGGAATCCCGAGCCGGGCTCGGGGCGCCGCGTCCGCGGCGGAGCCCGGCGCCACCGGCCGATGGGGGGTACCGCCGCGGAGCACCGCTCGCCTGCGGCGAGCTTCGCTCCGCTGGGGGCGTGCCCCCCGACCACCACACCAGGGGGTCTGGGAGGGGTAGGGGGAGGCGCGGGGGCCCTGGCCCCCGGGGCCGCCCCGCCTTCCGGGCTCCGGCCGCCCCCGCCCTGGTGGCCGTCCCGACGGCACATCCCCTCCCTTCCGCCGGCCCGGCTCTCCGGGGCATCCGCCCGCTCAGCCCAACTGCCCCGGCCAGGCCGTCTCGTCCACCCGCACCTGCCGGAACATCAGCAGCGGCGGCCGCAGCGCCGCGGCCGCGCTGACCGTCACCTGCCCGTCCGCACCGATCGCCAGCGCCGTGACGGCGGCCCCGGAGAGTTCCCCGTCCCGCTGCACATTGGCCCGCAGCCACTGTTGCGCGGCCCGCTGCATCCCGGCCCGATCCGACTCGGAGAGCCCCGCCGCCAGCACCTGCTGCCCCGTACAGATGCGGTACGTCCCCGCGCCGCCCACCGTCCCCGGCCACACCGTCCCCACGCAGCCGGCGTCCGCCGCCCACCCCGGCTGGGGGCCGAAGGCCCCGCCCGAGCCTGGGGTGAAGGCCCCGCCGCCGGCGGGCACGGTGCCCTGCCCCGGCGAACTGGTGCAGGAGAGGGTGCGGGACCTCTGCGGGTATCCGCCTTGGGAAGCCCACGCATAGACCCACTGGCAGGTGTAGTCGACGTAGGACACCCGCAGCGTGGCGCTGGTCGAGGTCTGCTCCAGGGCGGCCAGCGCGGCCGCATCGGCCGCCTTGGCCAGCGCGGCGCGCGCGCTGACCAGGAAGGCCGCCCCGACCACCCCGCCCAGGAGCAGGACCAGTACCAGGCCCGTCACCAACGCGCTGAAGACCAGCGCCTGGCCGGACTCGTCCCCGAGGGGATCGGGCCTCCCGTCCCCTTGTGGTGCAACGGTCACTCCACCACCGCCCCGCCTCCGCCCCATCGCGCGCCACCCTCCCCCCGATCCCCCCAGCGGGGGTGAAGGGCCCGCAGGGACTGCGGCCCCATCCCTCCGCTTTGCGCCCGGCGGGTCAGGCCAGAGCCCACACCCGGGCGGCCACCCACCCCAGGAACGTCCAGCCCAGCAGCAGGTTCAGCGCGCCGATCGCAACCCGCTGGGGTTGGCGGTGGCGGTAGGCGATGCAGGCGGGCAGGACATACAGCCCGCCCAAGCCCAGGA
>DAHWHV010000334.1 GCA_027335545.1 Clostridia bacterium | reverse complement strand
CCTGCACGGCAAGGGGCAGGGGGTCACGAGGAACTCCGAGCACCCGGAAGACGGTGCCGCAGATGCGGGCTCTTGCCGCACCGTCCAAGCGGGTTCGCCCAGAGGGAACGAGGCTCCGGGGCAGGGGCCCTGGCTTGGGGGCCTGAGGGTCAGGGCCCCGCCGCGGCGGGGCGGGGCCCCTGGACGCCCCGCTGGGCGGCTCTGCCGGATACGGAGGGGGGTGGGCGGGGATGGGGCGTTCAGCGGGGCAGCACGAGCCAGTACCCGTGCCCCCGACGGCCCAGCAGGACCTCCGGGTGCTCTGGAGCCTCCTCGACCTTGCCCCGCAACTGGCTCACGTAGCCGCGCAGGGTCGTCGCCGAGCGGGCGTCGGGGAACCCCCACAGCGCCATGTTGATCTCCGGGAGGGAGACGGGTTGGCACGGCCGGATCTGCGCCTGGCCGCGCAGGGTCGTGAGCAACTGGCACTCCGTCGGTGTGAGGTCGAGGTACGTCTCCCCGCGCTGGAGTCGGCGCCGTGGCGTGTCGACCACGAAGCCGTTGGCCAGCGTGAAGGTCTCCTTCTCCGGCGCCGCCGACCACCGGTAGTTCGCCAGGACCAAGGCCAGGTCGTTGGTGTCTTGTTGGCCGAAGGCGTGAATGGCCCCGCCCTCCAGCAGCAGGCGCCGCTCCTCGGCCCCGAGGTCCCGGCAGAGCACGATGAAGCGGGCGTGGACCGCGTGCAGCGCCGCCATGGCCCGGCGGGCGTCCTCGCCCAGGGAGTCCACGTAGAGGATCGTGAGGTCGGCCGCCCTGGCGCCCTCCACCGCCGCCTTGGGCGAAACCAGTTCCGCGGTCAGGCCGCCCTGCTCGCTCAGGGTGACGAGGCCGAGACCCGCCAAACGGTTCTCGGACACCACTAGGACGCGCACCGACGACCTCCCTTCCGCGTGCCCCCCCCCGGGCCACCCCCGCCGCCCCGCGGGCGCCCGCCTCTCGGGGGCGGTTCCGGCGGCGCGTCTGCGGCTCCACGACCGGCGGTGTCCTTTCGCCCTGCGGCGATGTCGCTCCTGTGTGCGCGTCTCTGCGTTGCGGGTGATGTCGGGCCGGCGGGGGACGCGGGGGCGCCGTTCTCGGGCGCGGCGGGCGCCCCCGGGGGACGGAGGGGACCGCCTCCACGGGCACGGGGCTTGGGCAGCGGCGCCGCGGGTGTTCGGTCAGCAGGCGAAGAGACGACGAGGCGCCCACGATCATTGCAGGCAGGGAGGTGGCCCGATGCCGGGGCCCACGGGGAGACAGACCGCCGCCCTGGAGGGTGCGGAGCGTGAACAGGGGGAGTTGGCGACGGTGATCTGGCACTGCGGTCGTACGGGGATTGCGCTCTCGGGGCGCATCCTCCAGACCGACGCCGCCTTTGTGGGGATCGAGTCCGGGGGCCGCTGCCAACTCATCCCCCGCGAGCAGGTCTTCGCCGTCCTGCCCGGTCATCGGCCCCGGGGTCTCCGGCCGACGTGGCCTTGGGCGCGCGGCCCGGCGGCCCCGTGAGCGCCCCCCCGGCCGCGTCGGCGCTCACCCCCGATTCCACCATCCTGACGGGCGCACGGACGGGCCCGCCGCCGGGTGCGCGCCGTCCCTGGGGGCGGCGCGGCGGGCGAAGACCCGCCGTACCCGCCCCCACAGGCTCCACAGGATGATGCGAGCCATCCGCAGCCCCCCCCCATCGGGTCGCCAGCGGCGGCGTGTCCGAGAGCCGCCGCATCGGGGCCGCCCACTCCACCGCCGATCGGTCCCCGCCTCGCCCGCCCCCAGCTGGCCTGCCCCGCGGGACCGCAGCGTGTCTCGCCTGGGGCCAGGCTATGCACGCCCCGCGCCGTCGGCCACGGAGGACCGGGAGACAGGGCAGCGCCCCACGGGGCGACTCGGGCGGCGGCACCGCGCATAGAGAGCCCAGGACCGGACACCCCACCGCCCGGTCTCCAGGCCCGGGGCGTGCGCCCTCCCCCTGCGGGCCCCAGGGCCTGCGCAGCGGGACCCCGGCCGTGGTGCCGCCGTGGGGCAGGGGGGCCGCTGCCACGAGAGAGGAAGACCGGAGCGGTCCGCGGCCGGGCACGGGGATGCCCACGGTGCGCGGGAAGGGCGGGGACGGGTCGGGGCTTAGCGCGCAGCCACTGCCCCGCCGCGCCTGGCTGCGGCTGACGCTCGCCGTGGCGGCCGCAGCCCTGACGTCCTGCGGGCAGCGGCCCAGCCCATCCCCCCCGAGGGACGCCGCCGGTGATCCGCCCCTGCGCGGGGCGATCATCCTGGTGGATCCGGGGCACGGGGGGTTGGATCCCGGGGCCGTCGGCCACGGGGTGCGGGAAAAGGACATCAACCTCGCGGTGAGCACCCTGCTCGCCGCGCGGCTCGCGGCCGCCGGGGCCACGGTGCTGCTCACCCGGAGCGGGGACACCGAACCGGGCATCGAGCCAGGCCGGCGGCGCTACCGCGAGGGCCTGCGCGCACGGCGCGCCCTGGCCCTGGAGCGCCGTTGCAACCTGGTGGTCAGCATTCACTGCAACAGCTCCTATGTGCCCGCGGCCCGGGGGCCCTCCGTCTTTTACCACCGCGACATGGCGGAACGGAGCCTCCCCTTCGCCCGCGACGTGGCGCGGGCCCTGTCCGGGCTCAGTGGACGCCGGGTGCCGATCTTCGCCAACGGGCAGATCGTCCTGGCGACCGCGGGCATCCCGGCCGTGAACGTGGAGATCGGCTTCCTGTCCAATCCCGGGGATGCGCGCCGCTTGGCGGATCCGGCCTACCAGCGGCGCCTGGCGCAGGCCTTGAGCGAGGGGATCGCCCGCTTCTGGGAGGGGCGGTCGCCCTGAACGACCGGCGGGCGCCAAGGCCGCGGGGCGGGCCGGCGTGGGGGCCTGGCGCGCCCCGCGCTTTCCGCGACCGCGCGGGGCCAGGTAAGAGGCTGGACAGCCGGCTCCAGACGAGGCCCGAAGAGGGAGGCGAAGGACCAGGCCGCGAGGCGGGGCGAACGGAAGGACCTCACGCCAGCACGAGCGGTGGGCGGACAAAGAGACGGACGGAGGGGCGGTACGGAGGGGCGGACGGAAGTGCGGTACGGAAGTGCGGTACGGAAGTGCGGTACAATGCAAGGACGAACGGGACATGAGCAACCTGGGCTCACATTGGAGGGGGAAGTGACGGAGGCGGGCCTTGCGCCTTCGACACCCCCTGTCCCACGACCAAGCTACCCTCAGGGAACGGGGGTGGGGATGTGGACGGGCAGTGGTTGGTCTGTGGCGAAGAGGTCACCCTCGTCCGGCACCTCGGCCGCACCGGGTGCGCGATCGTGGGCCGGGTCAGTCGCGTCGGCGAGGAATTCGTCGAGATCGAGTCCGCGGGGGTGCGGCAGGTGATCCCCAGGCGGGAGGTGTTCGCCTTCGCCCGGGGCCGCCCCCTCCCCCTCCCCCGCGCGGCTGGTTGACCCCGGGCACACCCCAACCCTCCCCGGGACGGGCGCCGATCAGCCCCGCGGCGTGTGCCGCGGGGCTGATGAGCCTTTGCGTCGTGCCCCCGTGGCGCGGGACGGGCCCCGCGCCCGCCCATCGCCTGGGCCCGAGTCCGCCCCCCCCCCCGGTGTGCGCTACCCGATGCCCAGGCGATGGGCGGGCAGCGCCAGGCGCTCCGCCACGGCATCCAGCAGCCGTGGCGAGAAGCGCGGCGCCCCCGCGCGATCGGTCGCTCCGGCCGCATCCTCCAACGAGTCGAAGAGCCAGTAGTGCCCGTCCGTCCCGGCGGAGCGGTCCTGATAGAAGACGAGCGTGCGCCGCGATGTCAGGTAGACGGTCAGATCCCCGTCGGCCACCAGCAGCAGACCACGGAAGCGGATGACGTGCGTGCCCACCCCGGACCGATCCCGCCTGCGAATCCCCAGCCTCAGATCCACCGCCGGATACTCCTGCAGGATGGCTCCTCTCCCCCGGGCCACGCGGCCCGCCTCAGTGTACGGGGGCGTCCCCCCAGAGGTGTGCCGAAGCCTGTCGGGCGCGGAGCGGCGCCGAGGGGGCGTCCCCCCACCCCTGCCTCCTCCTGCCTCCTCCTGCCTCCTGATGGTAGGTCGTGATCGCCACATAGAGGCCCGGCAGGGTCAGGGCCAGGATGAAGCCCAGCAGGCGCAGCAGCCGCAGCCCGCTGGCGATGAACCAGTGGATGAAGTAGTCCTCGTCGGACTTCAGCGGGTGGCTCCAGGTGATCGGCGGCACGTAGACCCCGGGGGAGCCGTCCATCATCACCGCCACGCGTCCCTCCAACAGGCCGGCCACGGCCGGCGGCAGGAGCCGCGGGCCCGCACCCGAAGCAGGACCACGGGGCCGGGCACCACGCCCGCCCGCGAAAGGGGGCCCTTCCGGTGCAGTATCGTCGGCTGGGACGGCTCGGGCACCGCTCCTCGGTGGTCATGTACGGGGCGGCCGCGCTGGGCAGGGTTTCGCAGGCGGAGGCGGACGCCTCGATCGCGTACGCCGTCGAGCACGGCATCAACCACTTCGACACGGCCGCGTCGTACGGCGACGCCGAGGAACGCATGGGGCCGGCGCTCTCGCGCCTGAAGCGCGAGCGCGGAGCCGAGATCTTCCTCGCCACCAAGACGGGGGAACGCGGGCGCGAGGCGGCGGCCGCCCAGATCCGCCGCTCCCTGGAGCGGTTGCGGGTGGAGCGGCTCGATCTGATCCAGCTCCACGCCATCGGGGACCTGGCCGAACTGGACCGGGCCACCGGGCCGGGTGGGGCCCTGGAGGCGGCGGTCGCGGCGCGCGACGAGGGACTGGTCGGGGCGATCGGCATCACCGGCCACGGGCACCAGGCCCCGGCCGTCCACCTGGAGGCCTTGCGCCGCTTCCCCTTCGACGCCGTGCTCTCCCCGTATAATTATGTGCTCTATGCC
>DAHWHV010000325.1 GCA_027335545.1 Clostridia bacterium | reverse complement strand
CCGCGGGCCACCACCAGCAGCGCCGCCGCCATGAGGGTGAGCACCCAGATGCCGTGCTGGAACACCAGGCGGTCGCCGCGCACCGAGAAGATGTGCGGCAGGTAGTTGTCGCGCGCCAGCAGGCTCGCCAGGACGGGCAGGCCGCCGTACGAGGTGTTCGCGGCCAAGGCCAAGGCGACGGTGGTCGCCACCGCCGTGGTGTAGTACAGCCATCCCCGTCCCACCGTGGCGACCATCACCTGGCTGAGCACCGTCTGGTCGGCGCGGGGGCCGACGTGGTAGCGCGCGGCCAGCAGCGCCAATCCCAGGAGCATCACGCCCAGCAGGATGCCCAGCATCCACTCGGTCTGCTTGGCGCGCGCGACGCGCGGCTCCTTGAAGAGCGGGACCCCGTTGGCGATCGCCTCCACCCCGGTCAAGGCGCTGCAGCCGGCGGCGAAGGCCTTCAGCAGCAACACCACACCCACGATGCCGGCCAGCGGGGGCAGCGGCAGGGGGGCCGGGGCCGGGGTCGCCGGGGCGATCCAGCCGACGGCGATGACGGCCAGGACGCCGAAGATGAAGACCGCGGTCGGCAGCAGGAAGGCGCGGGCGCTCTCGGCGACGCCGCGCAGGTTCAGGATCGTGATCACGGCCAGCACGGCGAGATCGAGGGGCACGGTCAACGGCAGCAGGGCCGGGAAGGCCGAGGTCAGGGAGGCCACCCCGGCCGCCACGGACACCGCCACGGTCAGGGTGTAGTCCACGATCAGCGAGGCCCCGGCCAACTGGCACCAGCCACGTCCCAGGTTCTCGCGCGAGACCGTGTAGGCCCCGCCGCCGTTGGGATAGGCGTCGATCACCTGCGTGTAGGACAGGACCAGGATGGCCAGGAGCGCGACGATGGCGATCGTCACCGGCACGATGAGGGGCAGGGCTGCGGTCCCCGCCACGGCCAGGACGACGACGATCGCCTCCGGGCCGTAGGCGACCGAGGTCAGGGCGTCCAGCGAGAGCGCCGCCAGGCCCTCGGGGGCGCTGATCTCCTCCTTGCCCGCCTCCGACCGCTTCAGCGGGCGTCCGATGAGCATGTGCCAGAGATCCATGCGCCCCTCCCCACCCCCGCGGGCCCGGGGGATCCGCACCTACCCTGCGGTGCAGCCTTCCCCCGAGGGGTTGGGGCTTCCAGGGGGTGTCTAGGGTTCCCTGCCGCCCGCCCGGGACCGATGCAGTGTGCCCAAGCGCGGGCCCCGCGCGAGGTCCCCGTGGCGAGGTCCAAGTGGAGGGGGCCGCGTGGAGGGGGCCGCGTGGAGGGGGCCTCAGTCGCCGTCCGCGGCGGGGAAGCGGTAGCCCACCCCGACCTCGGTCAGCAGGTAGCGCGGGGCACGGGCGTCGCGCTCGATCTTGCGGCGCAACTGGCTGACGAAGACCCGCAGGTACTGCACCTCCTCCTCATACTCCGGGCCCCAGACGTGGCGCAGGATCATGCGGTGGGTCAGCACCCGGCCGCGCCGTGTCGCCAGGTAGGCCAGCAACTCGAACTCGGTCGGCGTGAGGTGGATGCGCTCGCCCTGCCGCTCCACCTGGTGCCCTTCGAGATCGATGCGCAGTTCGCCGTGCTGGATGGACGCCGGTCCCACCTCGTCGCGGTGCCGGCGCAACGCGGCGCGGATGCGCGCCAGGAGTTCGCCGATCCCGAAGGGCTTGACCAGGTAGTCGTCGGCCCCGCGGTCGAGCGCCTGCACCTTGTCCGCCTCGGTTTCCCGGACCGAGAGCACGATGATCGGCGCCTGGGTGAAGGTTCGCAGACGGGCGCAGACCTCCGCGCCGTCCATGTCCGGCAGGCCCAGATCCAGCAGCAGCAGGTGTGGCTCCAGCCGCTGGGCGGCCTGCAACGCCTCGGCGCCGGAGGCGGCGACCTCCACCTGATAGCCCTCTCCGCGAAGCGAGGCCCGCAGGGCGCGCCGCATCTGTGGCTCGTCGTCCACGACCAGGATGCGTGCGTCCAGGGGGCATCCCTCCACGGCGGGGCCGCGTTCATCCCGGGGAGCCGGTGGGGGGCGCGGCAGAGCGCCCGGCGCCGACGACGGGCCAGGTCGAGGTGAAGCGGCTGCCGCCCCCCGCGGCCGCCTTGACCCAGAGGCGGCCGCCATGGGCCTCCACCAGCGAGCGGGCGATCGGCAGGCCCAGCCCAGTGCCGGCCGGGCGTACCGGCAGGGAGTGGCCGCGCTGGAAGCGGGCGAAGATCAGGTTCGCCTCCCCCGGGGGGATCCCTGGGCCGTGGTCCTCGACCCAGATGGCCAGGAGCCGGCCATCCGGCGAGACCCGCGCCCCGACCTCGATCGGCGTCCCCTCCGGCGCGTACTTTGCGGCGTTGTCCAGGAGGTTGGCCAGCGCCGTGCCGGCCAGACCCAGGTCGCAGGAGATGTGGGGCAGGGTCTCGGGCAGGGCCAGCCGCAGGCGGGCCGGCGCTACGCGCTGGCCGGCTTGACGGACCCCCTCCCAGACCAGCTCCTCGGGGTCGCAGGGGCGCCGCTCCAAGACCAGCGCCCCCGCCTGGATGCGCGACATGCACAGCAGGTTGGCGATCACTCGGTTGAGGCGTTGGGCCTCCTCGTCGACGGTACGCAGGAGGTCCTGACGGTCCGCGGCGTCCGCCCAGACCTCCGGGCGCTGGAGGGCCGTCGCGGCGACGCGCATGGCCGCCAGGGGCGTGCGCAACTCATGCGAGACGCTGGAGAGCAGGGCCGACTTCAGGTCGTCGCTGCGGCGCAGGACCTCCGCCTCGGCGACGCGGCGCATGCGGTGCAGGCAGGACATCGCCAGCGAGGCCAGGGCCGCCACGGGACCGGCGAGTTCCGCCTCCAGCCCGCCGGCCCGCGCCCTCGGCCCGGGAGCCCCCGTGGGGGGGGGCTGCGGCAGGGACCACGCCGCATCCAGGGGCGCGGGCGTCGCGCACTCCCAGGCCCCCGGGTCTCCCGGGGCGGGGGCCGCCTTCCCCGCCGCGTCGCTCAGCGCCACCAGCAGGGCGGGTCCGCCCGTCTGATGGCCCAGGGGCAGCAGGAGCGCCGTGGCGCCGCCCGGGCCGCGCAGGCACGTGGGGATGCGGGGCAGGCCGCCGGCCGTCGCCTGGGCGACGCCGCGCAGGACGTCCGGCCAGGGCGGCGCGTCGGCGGAGGGGTGCCAGACTACGCGGCCGCCGGCCTCCGAGGTGCGGATGCGGGCCCGCGCCGACCCCAGCGCACGCCCGCAGGCCTCGGCCAAGGCGCCGAGGGCGGCCGATTCGTCCGCGGAGCCGGCCAGGTGGGTGAGCAGGTGCCGGCTCAGCTCCAGGAGCCGCTGGGTTTGGCGCATGCGGCGCTCGGCCTCGCGGGAGCGCGCCCGCGTCCGCGCGACGACCTGGCTGCTGGCGACGGCGGTCAGCAGGAAGGCGCCGCGCGCCACCCAGCGCCAGGGGTCCCCGGTCCCCTGGGGGGGCAGGAAGAAGTAGATGAACGCCACGGACGAGGCCACCGAGCTGACCAGGCCGGGCCAGGGTCCGCCCCCCGCCGAGGCGCCCAGGACGACCAGCAGGTAGGCCAGGGCGGCGTTGACCGGCTGGGGGTGCAGGGGGCGGAGCGGGGCGGTCACCAGGGCCGGTCCCAGCACCGCGGCGGACCAGGCCCAAAACCAGCCGCCGGTCCAGCGGGCGCGTCGCGGGCGCAACGGGGTATCCCTCCCGGGGCGGCTGGCAGGGTGGGCGGGCCCTCGGGGAGCCACCGTGCGTCGGTGTGCCGGGGTCACGGGGGAGACGGGGCCAAGAGGGCCTGGCGGGCATCCTGGAGGGCGGCCGGGCTCTCGGCGCAGACGGTGACCGTGTCCCCACCCCGCAGCGTCGTGTCACCGTGCGGAACGATCACCCGTTGCCCGCGGCGCACCGCCACCAGCAGTGCCCCCGGGGGCAGCCGCAGCGCGGAGAGTGTGCATTCGCCATCCCAGGTCCCGGGCAGTTCCACGTCGGCGAAGAGGCCGCGGTGGCGGGTGGCCGCCTGGCGGAGGCGCTCCTCCGCCGTGTCGGCGGTGTCCAGCGACGCCGCGTGCACCAGAACGCGGTCCCCCCCCTGCAGGATGGTGCCCCCGCCCGGCGTGAGGTGCGCGCCGCTCCGCTCGACGCTGACGATCACCACGCCGGGCGGCAGGTCGAACTCGGCGACCGCCCGGCCCCCACCGGCCCAGGGGAGCGGCAGCGCGACCTCGCGGAAGGCCCCGTCCTCTCCCGTGCCGGCCTCCTCGCGCAGGAGGCCGATCCGGCCCCGGGTCTCCAGCGTGAGGACGGTCCGATTGTAGTACGCGCGCAGCACATCGGCGCGGCTGAGCGTCCCCACGACCCCGCCCGGGCCGTCCCCCACCGGCAGGAGCTCGGCCCCCACCATTCCGAAGCGGCGCATCGCGTCATCCAGGCTTGCGCCTGGGGACAGCACGGGCTGGGGCGCATCGCAGTATTCCCCCACCGGCCGCTCGGGGCACTTGGCAGCCGCCTGCAGCAGGTGGCGGGCCTCGACCTGTCCCAGCAGGGAGCCGTCGCGGCGGAAGACCAGAAGGGCGCCGTGGTCCTCCAGGCGCACCATGGCCGTCGCGACCGATTCGTCCTCAAGCAGGCGCGTCCCCAGGGCGCGCATCGCTGCCGCCACGGGGACCCGCTGCAGGGGGCGGATCTCCGCGCCCCGCAGGATGCGCACGCCGCGCCGCGTGAGGCGCAGGGTGTCCATGGAGTCGCGCGACAGCGAGCCGTGCACCAGGTAGCCGATGGCGCAGGCGGCCGCCACGCCCGCGGCCAACTGCCAGTCCCCGGTCGTCTCCAGGACGATGAAGATTGCGGTCAGCGGCGCCTGCCCCGACCCCGCGAGGATCGCCCCCATCCCGGCGACGGCGTAGACGGGTCCGGGGGAACTCCCACCGGGCAACAGGCGGTGCAGCACGCCGCCGTAGAGGCCGCCGAGCATGGCCCCCAGGTAGAGCGCCGGCGCGAAGACACCGCCGGAACCGCCGGAGGCCAAGGTGGTGATGGTCGCCAGGTACTTGCCCAGCAGCAGGCCCAGGAGCAGCCATAGCCCGATGTGCCCAGCGACGGCCTGGCTGACGCTGGCGTAGCCCACCCCGAGAACCTGGGGCAGGGCCAAGCCGAGGACACCGACCAGCAGCCCCCCGGCCAGCGCCTTCCACGGCCAGCCCGCGCGCCAGCGGCCCAGGAGATCCTCGGCCGCGATCAGCCCGTGGGTGTAGGCGAGCCCGAAGGCCCCCGCCGCGAGTCCCAGGGGCAGCATGAAGACGGCGCCGTAGGGGTGGGTGAACTGGTAGGGTGGGGCCGCGAGGGAGAGGCCGTGCCCCCAGACGGCGTCGAAGACGGCCGTCCCGGTCACAGCGGCGATGAAGACCGGCACGACGGCGCCCATGGCGTAGCTGCCCAGGACGATCTCCAGGGCGAAGAAGGCGCCGCCGATCGGGGCGTTGAAGGTGGCGGCGATGCCGGCCCCGGCCCCGCAGGCCAGCAGCAACGAGGTGTAGCTGTCGCTGAGGCGCAGGAGTTGGCCGAGGGAGCTGCCGAAGGCCGCGCCGATCTGGGCGATCGGGCCCTCGCGCCCGGCGGAGCCCAGGGTGCCCAGCGTGATCGCCGGGGCGATCATCCCGAACAGCCCCACACGTGGGGGGATGCGGCCCCGGTCCAGGGCGAGGGCCTCGAGCACCTGGGGCACGCCGTGCCCCCGGACCTCGGGGGCGAAGCGCCGGCTGACCCAGCCGACCAGCACCAGGCCCACGGCCGGGAGCAGGGCCAGCAGCCAGTGCCGCTCCGGAGCGGGCAGCGGCCAGGCGTGTCCGACGAGCACCTGTACGAACAGGAGGCGGACGTAGCGGACCATTAGGCGGAAGGCCATGGCACCCACCCCGCCGATGGCCCCGGTCAGGACGGCGAGCAGGACAAGCCAAGCCGGCTCGGCCAGCGGGGTGCCGGCCACGGCGCCCTTCCAGCGAGATAGGCCGGGCCGGGGGCCGTCCCGCCCACCGGGCGCCGCAGCCGGAAGGGGCTTCGCTGCCAAGCGCCTTCGCCTCCAGACGTGGGCGGACCACCTTCGCCGGGCGCCGATGGGGGTCCTGCACGACGGTCGGGGGGGGGATGCCCCCAGGCCGGGACGCGCCCGGGGCCCCGTGCGCCGTGGACTGGGGGGTCGGCTGGTGCCCTCCGCCGGAGGGGCGGGGCGTCCGGCCGGGTGCGGCGGCCCGGTGCGTGTGGCAGAATGCGGGCGGGCCCCCACCCCGGCAGCCGGCGCCGCTGCCGGGGTGGGGGAACCGGAAGGGGGTGCGAGATGCCGGCGGCGCTCCTGACGACCTGGCTGGCGCGTGCGATCGACCTCGCCCTCCTGGTGGCGGCGGGCGTCACGGCGGCCCGCTTCCGGAGCCGCCTGGCCCTGGTCGTGCTCCTCCTGGCCGTGGACCCCTGGTGGGGCCGGGGCACGCGCCTGCTTGCGCCGTGGGCCTTCGGCCCGGCAGGGGCCCCCGCGCCCCTGCTGGCGGGCCTGACGCAGGCCCCGTTCTGGGTCGCGCTGATCGTGGGGTTGCTCCCGCTCCTGTCGGTGTCCCCGCCCCCAGGTCCAGGCACCTCCGGGGTGGGGCGGCGTTGAACGCACTCGGCTTCCTTTTCCGCCCCCCCTGGAACGCCGCGTTCAGCTTCGCCCACACCCTGGCCCTGCTGCTGGCGATCGGTGGGGCCTGTCTGGCCGCGCCCGGGCGGCGGGCCCTGGCGGCGGTCGTGCTGTTGGCCAGTTGCGGCTGGGCCGTGAACGTGGCCGTGGCCGTGCGCCTGGCGACGCTCCCGCCCGGGGTCGTGCCCCCCACGGCGCTCGCCTGGACCCCACTGGTGGGGGACCTGCCCGTCTGGGCGGCGATCGTCCTCGGCGTCGGGGCGGTGTGGCGGGGGCGGTCCCGCGCGTAACGCGCCTAAGTGGGGGGCTGTTGCACCCCCCACTTCCGGCCCCGGTGGCTGGAGTGCCGAGTGTCGAACTGTCCCCCTGTGGTCTTCCGGTTCCTGGGGCCAGTTGGCCCCCAGCGCCCGCTGCCGCGTTTCGCCGTGCCGCGTCCCCAGGCCAGCCTCCCCGCCGGACCGAAGCCCCCAGGGCCCACCCCCAGCGATCCCAGGGCGGCGGCGTGCGCCGGCCGGCTGCGGAGCGGCCCCGTTTCCGCGCCGGCCGGCCGCCGGCGTGCGCCAGCCCCCGACAGGAGAACGGGCCCGCGTCGCCAACCAAACCGCACGGCCGGCGGGGCCCGCGCCGGGCTCCCTGGCTTTGGCTCCCTGTGATTCGGCTCCCGCGGCTTTGGTAGGCAGGAAGGGGCGACACCAGTTGGCGGCAACGGTCCGGATCGGCATCATCGGCAGCGGGGGGATCGCGGGCGCCCATGCGGGCGCCTATAAGCAGATGCCCGACGTGGAGGTCAAGGCGGTCGCGGACGTGATCCCCGGCAAGGCCGCCGAGTTCATCGCCCGGCACGGCCTGACCGGGGCCCAGGCCTTCGACGACCACAACCGCCTGTTGGAACTCGATCTCGACGGGGTGAGCGTGTGCACCCCCAACGTCGCGCACCACCGGACCTCGGTGGACGCCCTGGGAGCCGGCAAGCACGTGCTCACCGAGAAGCCCATGGCCGTGACGCTGGAACAGGCCGTGGAGATGGCGCGCGCGGCGAAGCGCGCCGGGAAGATCCTGACCGTGGGCTTCCAGCCCCGCTATGACCCGAACATGCAGATGGTCAAGCGCATCGTGCAATCCGGTGAACTCGGCAAGGTCTACTACGTCGAGACCGGGGGCGGGCGTCGGCGCGGCATGCCGGGGGGCACGTTCATCCGCAAGGACCTGGCCGGCGCCGGCGCCCTGGCCGACATCGGCTGCTACTCGCTGGACATGGCCCTGAACGCGCTGGACTACCCCAAGCCCCTCACCGTCTCGGCCTACGCCTCCAACCACTTCGGCACCAACCCCAAGTACCACCGGGAGGCCGAGCGCTTCGACGTCGAGGACTTCGGCGTGGCCTTGGTCCGGTTGGAGGGCGGGATCGTCCTCAACTTCAAGATTTCCTGGGCCATGCACATGGACACGCTGGGGGCGACGATGTTCCTGGGTACCGACGCCGGCCTGAAGGTGACCCCCGCCGGCAGCGGCCCCTGGAGCGGCGTCTGGGACGGCGGCGTGGGCTCGGTGACGCTCTTCCATGACCTGCTCGGGATGAACACGGAGACCACGATCCCAGTGCAGCGCCACAATTTGCAGATCTTCTACGAGAAGGTGCGGGCCTTCGTCGTCGCCATCCAGGAGGGCAAGCCCGCCCCGATCCCCGGCGAGCAGATCGTCCGCAACCAGGCGATCATCGACGGGTTGCTGCGCTCGGCGGCCGAAGGCCGCGAGGTGGCCCTGGAGATCCCGGAGATCTAGGGAGAACGCTGGGGGGCGCATCCGCCGCCCCCCCAAGCTCCCGCCGCCCGGGGCTTGCCGCCGTGCGCCTCAGGCCTTCTTCCCCTGCAGGGCCTGGGCCTGGCGGGGCCCGCCGATGTGCAGGCTGTCGTAGGCCTGCTCCGAGCTTTGGAACGGCCCACACCCCTTGCCGTGCCAGTTCAGATTCGTGAAGACGGGGTTGGTGCGCCCCGTCTGGCGCTCCCGCTTGGCGATCCACGCCTGCAGCCGCTCCTCCAGGAGCGTCACGACCCCCGGCTCCTGCGCGGCGACGTTGTGCAGCTCCAGCGGGTCGCGGATGAGGTTGTACAGCTCGACCTCTGGCTTGAAATGGAAGTCCGGTTCCAGGGCGTGGATCAGCTTCCACTCCGGCGTCCGCCAGCCGTGCTTGCGCATCCAGGTGGCCTCCGTCAGGTAGAACTCCGTCACGCGGGGCAGGTCCTTGCCGCGCAGCAACGGCACGAGGCTGCGCCCGGTGAAGGGGAGTTTGGTGCGCACGCCCAGCAGGTCGAGCACGGTCGGCATGATGTCGGAGATGAGGGAGTAGTCCGGTAGGCGCATCCCCGCCGGCACGCGCCCCGGGAAGCGGAGGATCAGGGGCACGGTCAGGGTGCACTCGTAGAGGCCGTGGTGGTCGAACCAGCACTCGTGCTCGTAGAGGGTTTCCCCGTGGTCGGCGGTGAGCACGACCAGCGTGTCCTCGCGCGCCCCCAGCGCATCAAGGGTGGTGAGGATGTTCTGGACGCAGGCGTCCAGGTAGGCGAGGGCCCCGTCGTACTGGGCGGTGACGTACTCCTGGTCCGTGCAGCCCTCGGGGATCCAGGAGCGCAGGTAGTCGCAGAAGGGCTTGAAGGCATAGACCGGCTCCATGGAGCGGTTCTCCGGGGCGAACTCGTCGCCTCCGTAGAAGGCGCGCTCGAAGGGGCGGGGCGGCAGGTACGGGGAGTGGGGGTCCATGTGCCTGAGGAAGAGGAAGAAGGGCTCGTCCGCGGCGGCCAGGCGTCGCAGCTCTGGCAGGGTCACGGCGTTCAGGTTCTCAGCCTTGGGGCTGCGGCCGCTCTCGTTGGGTCCCCAGCCCGGGTAGTCCAGGTACTTTTGGAAGCCGCGCGCCGAGGGGTTGCCGGTGAAGCCCACGCAGGTGGTGCTGTACCCGCGCTCGCCGAGGACCTCCGCCAGCGTTTGCACGTGCCCGCCCAGCCCGCCCTGGTGGCGCAGCGCGACGACATCCGTGCCGAAGCAGTCCATGCCCGTCAGCATGGAGGCGTAGGCCGGGGTCGTCGGGATGCTGGGGCTGAAGTGGTGGAGGAAGAGGCTGCCGTCGGCCGCAAAGCGTGTCAGGTGCGGCGTGGTCAGGCGCCCGTAGCCGTAGGTGCTCATGTGGTCGCGGCGCAGGCTATCGACGCCGAAGAAGAGCAGGTTCGGCAACTTCTTGCGCGGCATGGGGTTGGCACTCCCTTTCCCGTTCCGTCTTTCCCGTTCCGTCTCGCTGCGCCCTCTCCTGTCGCGTCTCTCCCGGCGCGGTCCGTCCGGCGGGGCGCCGCCGGTGCCGACCGCGCCGTCAGCGGGCCCCGAGGCGCCTGAGGGCGGCGTTGAGGTAGCCGTAGGACTCCGCGGCGACGATGCAGAGCTGGGCCAGGGAGTGCTCCGGCTTGGCGCCGATGACCTCCAGGCACACCGGCCCCTCGTAGTGACCAGCGACCATCGCCTGGCAGTAGCCGAAGAGGTCGATGTCCCCGCGCCCGCAGGCCTGCAGCTCGATGGGCCCGGGCCCCTGCTGCCGGCCGCGGCAGTCGCGGATGTGGACGTGGCGGACGCGCTCCAGCACCTGCGGCAGGGCCTGCTCGGGGTTCTCCCCCGCGCGGTAGATGTGGCTGGGGTCCATGTCGATGCCAAAGCCCGGCGAGGGAACGGCAGCCATCGCCTGCAGGGTGGTAGGGGTGTTCCAGATGGCGGCGCCCACATGGGCCTTG
>DAHWHV010000300.1 GCA_027335545.1 Clostridia bacterium | reverse complement strand
ATGCGGGCCGCCCCTGGCGGGGAGGGGGCCTGCCCGCCGGGCCCCCCGGCCGCAGCCCCGGGGGCCGTGCCTCAGCCCGGCCCCGGGGCTGCGGCGGCGCCCGCTCCGCCCGCCCGGCTCAGCCGCAGCCGCCAGCAACCGGAGGCCAGCGCGTGGCGCGGACGCAGGGTCAGGCGCCAGAGCCGGTCGCCCCACACCCCGCGGAGGCGGCCGTCCTCGATCGGCCACTCCTCCACGGCGGCCGCCAGGGCCTCCCCGTCGAAGGTGAGGGCCGCCCTGGCCGGAACGCCCACCTCCACGCGTCCCGGGGCCACCGTCTCCGGCCGTTCCGCCAGCAACAGGTGCAGTCGCACGTCGGCCGTGGGCCCCTCCAGGCAGAAGTCCTCCAGCACCTCGACGGCGGGCGCCGCGCCGCGGAGCAGGCGCACCGTCCGGCGCCAGGAGCGGATGCCCGCCTCGGGTGGGTAGGCGGGGGCGATGTCCAGGGACAGCGCAACGCTGTCGGGCTCGGTGCGCCACAGCGCGTCGCGCCCCCGGAAGCGGGCGCCGGCCCGCTGCTCCACCCCCCGCACCGTGGGGAGGTTGTGGTAGGGCGAGCGCATGGTCCAAAGCCCGTAGCGATCCGCGGAGAAGGTCTGTGCCGTGTAGGTGCCCACGCCGGCGTCGACCACCAGGGGCCGGCCGTCCAGATAGACGACGAACTGGCCGATGTCGTTGTGGTTGTGGGACTCGCCGTTGTGGCCGCCCTTGGCCGCGACGTAGAGGCCGGCGGCCGTGCCGGCGCGCTCCCGGGCGGCCATGACCTCGATCACCGGGAGCCACACCTCGCCCGGGTGGGGCGGGCACGCGCCGGTGGACTCCTGCTCCAGGCAGGCAAAGTGGAAGAGCGCCGGCAGCACGCGGGGCAGGGGGCCCTGCAGGCGCGCGCCGGCGGCTCGCCGCGCGCGGTGGGCGCAGGCCCCCAGGGCCGCCAGGGCCGGATCGCCGATGCGACGGCCGAAGCGGTGCACCAGGTCGGCGGAGATGCGCACCTGGGCGGGGGCGTCGGCGAAGTTCACGAACCACTCGCCGTCGATGTGCGCGCGGTACAGGAAGCGCCCGATCTCGCGGACCAAGGGCTCCTCGTATACGGCCACGGCCCCGCCCGTGGCCGTATGGAGCAATTCCAGGCAGTCGAAGAGGGCCCCGCCGGCCCGGTCCCAGTAACCGGGGCCCTCGTCGCAGCCACCATCGGCCGGGTGAGGGTCCAGGAAGCGGTCGAGGCAACGGAGGGCCTTGGCGACCACCGCCATGCGCCGCGGCGCGTCCTCGATCAGCAGCAGACCCGCCGCCAGGCAGTTGGAGACGCACCAGGGGTTCCAGTTGTTGACCCCCTGGCCGCGCAGGCCCATCCACCAGAAGTCGTCCCGCCCCAGGAACGGATCGAGGATGCGGCGCTCCACCTCTAGGCGGAGGCGGGGCCCGACCCCGGGGGCGAACGCCTCCAACTCCGGCAGCAGCAGGTAGTCCGTCCAGGCGAGCAGGGCGGCCGTCTCGGCCGCGAAGAGGTCGATGATCGGCCGCCGCACGTCGGGCAGGGGCCGTCCCTCGTTGTGGGCGGGGACCCCCCAGAAGGACTCCTCGCAGATGGCCCACACGCCGTCGACGATCTCCGCGACGAAGCGCCCGGTCCCTTCCGCGCACTCGGCGACGACCAACTGGGCCAGCGCGGTGCGGCGCCCGAAGCTGGCGGTCTCGAACGCGCTACGCCGGCCGCTGCGCGCATAGTCCAGAAACAGGGTCGCGGGGAGCGGCGCCCAACCCCTCCCGAGGTGCGCCGCCCCCAGGTCCACCACCTCCGCGCGCAGCCCCCCCGGCAGGGCGAGCCAGGCATCCCGCTCCACCGCGCGGGGGAACGGGCGGAAGCGCTCCAGCGGCAGGAGGCAGCGGTCGAGTTCGGCGGCGAAGCGCTCCGTGAGCACACCGGTCCCTCCTCGGGCGAGGGCCCGGCTCGGCCCCCGGCGCAGGAAGGCTACGAGCCTCGGCGGGGCATCCCTGCCGCCCGGCGGCCGATGCCCTGGGTGGGCCCGGCAAGCGTCCTCGGGGGAGGGGGGAGGGGGGTCACGGCGCCGCGGCCGGCCCCAACTCCACCCCGACCCCGGTGCGCAGCGACTCCTCGGCGGCACAGGCGATGGCGACCGCCTGGCGCCCGTCCCAGGCCGTCACGGCGGGGGGAGTCCCGTCTAGGGCCCAGGCGACGAAGTCGGCGCGCGCCCGCGCCCCGCCGTGGGCAGGGGCCTCCGAGAGCGGGCCTCCGGGTACGTCCACCGTGCGCACCCGCCCATCCGGCGTGCCCAGGCGGTAAGTGCCCGCCAGCAGGTCGAAGTGCAGGCTCCCCGCCTCGCCGTCGACCTCGCCGCGGTAGGCCCCCACAAAGTCCGTCATGCAGGCCGCCAGCGCGCCGGCGCAGCCGGAGGCGAAGGCACAGGTGACGACCATGGCGTCGGGGAAGTCCAGGTACCCCTGCAGGGGGAGGGGGGACGCCACCGCCCCCACCCGGCGCACCTCCCCGAAGGCCGAGCGCAGCCAGTCGAACTCGTGCACGCTCGATTGGAACTGCAGGCCGCCGACGACGGCCCGCCGGCGTAGCCACCCGGGCTCGCGGCGCAGGTACTCGCGGCGCGTCAGGGTCACCAGGCCCGGGGTCCCGACGGCCCCGGCCGCGAGGGCCTCCCGCACAGCGGCCAGCAGGGGGAAGTGCCGCTGCATGTGGCCCACCGTGAAGCAGACCCCGGCGCGGCCTGCCGCCCTCAGCATGGCGTCGCAGTCGGCCACCGTCAGGGCCAGCGGCTTCTCGCACCAGACGTGCTTGCGCGCCGCCAGGGCGGGCAGGACGGAGGCGCGGTGGCTGGCGTTGGGGGTCGCGACGGCCACCGCGTCCACCTCGGACGAGGTGCAGAGCGCCTCGGGGCTGCGCGTCTCCACCCCCAGGGCCCGCGCGCACGCCTGCGCCGCCGCCGCGTTGGTGTCGGCGCAGGCGACCACCCGCACGCGCGGCGTCGCGGCAAAGCCGGCCGCCAGGGCCCGCCCGAAGCGCCCGCAACCGAGGACGCCCAGCCGCAGCACCCGGCCTCCGGGGCCGGAAGCGGGGTCCATCGACCATCCTCCACCCGCCGGTGTCGCCGCCCGGCCCGAGCGCTACGCGGGAACCGGCCGGCCCGGTGACGCGGGTCGCGGCCCACCGGCGCGAATCGTCGGCCCGGGTGCGCAGCCTGCAAGTCGTGCGCGCTGGCGGGGCCACCACCCCGGCGCCCCCCCTACCCGGCCGCCGCGGCACGCGTGCCTTGTCCCCTCCGCCCCCGCGCCGCGGCTCGGGTCCCCGACTGGCCCGGCCCTGGTGCCGAGCGCGCAGCGGGCCCCGCGTCGGCGACGCTTCCGGGGCGCTGCCCCGGCCACGGGGACGCGTCCGGTGCCCGACACGCCCGGAAGTGCGGGGCTGGCCCCGAGGCCCGCCGCGGCGGCCCCGGGGCCGCCTCACCAGCGGGGCCTGCGGTCCTCCCAGGCCGGGACGTGCCGCCGCATCTCGGCGGCGTCGTCGCGCCGCCGCAGGCCACAGCGCTCCCAATCGGCGTGCATCGCCGCCAGCCGTTGCCGATCCAGCGTCACGCCGAGTCCGGGGCCCTCCGGCACCCGCAGGCGCCCGGCGCGGAAGCAGAACGGTTCGTTGAGCAGGTCGTGCCCGTCCTGCCAGGGGTAGTGGGTGTCGCAGGCCGCCGTGAGGTGGGGCATGGCCGCACCCACCTGCACCATGGCGGCCAGGGAGACCCCCAGGTGGGTGTTGCTGTGCATCGAGACCCCGATGCCGAAGTCCCGGCAGAAGGCGGAGAGGCGCACCGTGGCGCGCAGGCCGCCCCAGAAGTGGTGGTCGGAGAGGATGTAGGCCACGGGTGCCACCTGCACGGCGCGCGGCAGGTCCCCGAAGGAGGTGACGCACATATTCGTCGCCGTGGGCAGGCCGGTGCGCCGCCGGACCTCCACCATGCCCTCCATGCCCGCCACCGGGTCCTCGTAGTACTCCAGCCCGATGTCCCGCAGGCGCTCCCCGCAGCGCACCGCCGTCTCGACCGTCCAGAGGGCGTTGGGATCCAGGCGCACCGGCGCGGCGGGGAAGGCGGCGCGCAGCGCGGCGCAGGCCTCGATCTCCTGGTCGGGGGGGAAGACGCCGCCCTTGAACTTGAAGGTGCCGAAGCCGTACCGCTGCACCAGGCGCCGCGCCTGGCGGACGATCCCCGCGGCATCCACGGCCTCGCCCCATGCGTCCGCGGGCCCGGCCGGACCGCCCGCCTGGCGGGGGGCGTGGCGGCCGAACTTGTAAAAGACGTAGGCTGAGAACTCCACTTCGTCGCGCACGCGGCCGCCGAGCAGTTCGGCCACCGGCACCCCGGCCTGGCGCCCCTGCAGGTCCAGGCAGGCCACCTCCAGCGCGGCGTAGGCGTTGCCGGCCCGGGAGCGGTCGGCGCCCGGCGCGTTGAGGGCCGCCCCCTCCCCGCCGCCGCGCACCGCGGCGGCCGTCGCGGCCCAGACACCCGCCAGGTTCCAGGGATCCCGGCCCCGCAAGGGCCCGGCCGCCGCGCGCAGGGCGCCCACGGTGCCGTCGTCGCCGTAGGCCTCGCCGAGGCCGACCCGCCCGGCGCCGTCGGCGACCTCGACGATGCAGCGCAGGGCGTACGGCTCGTGGCAACCGGCCGCGTTCAGCAGCGGCGGATCCGGCACGGCGACCGGGGTCACCGTGACCTCGGCGATGGCGCGCGGCGCAGACAACAGCGGGACCCCCTCGAGGGCCTGGAGAGTGCGGCACGAACGGCCGAGCACATCCCACAACCTTCATCCCACAACCGTCATCCCACAACCTTCAGAGAGGGCTGCCAGAGAGGGCTGCGGGGCACGACGCCCGGCAGGGATCGGCCCGCCGCGGGTGTTTCGCGCCGGTCCGGCGCGCCCCTGCCGGGCGGGCACAGGGGACAGGGTGGAGTCCTGCCGGTGGGGGGCCTGTGACTAGCAGGCCCGGCGGGCGAGGTGACGCCTGGGTGCGTCCACTGGGGCCCTCGACGCGCCGGGGCTGTGGCAGAGGGGTGCGGGCGGTGGCGCCCGCCGGCGGTCTCGCCGTGGTGTCGCCGATGCACGCCGAAAGCTCGCGCCGTGCCGAAAGTTGCCTGTGGCCCGGAGAACGGCGCGGCCCTGGCACAAGGGACGGCGGGGGGGGCATCCCGAATCACGGGGGGCGTCACCGGCGGCGGCGGGCAGCCCGATCGCCCGCCGGCCGTGGGGCTGGCGGGCGAGGGTGGGGGGATCACGATGGGCGACGGGAACGGGCCTGGGCCGGACGCCGCACCCGGTTCGGCCGGGGGCGCTCCGGCGCTGGCGGCCGCCCGGCCGCTGGCGGAGCAAGTGGTGGCGGTCGTCGGCGCCAGCAGCGGGATCGGTCGGGCCACCGCGTCCCTGCTGCTGCGGGCCGGCGCCAGTTGCGCCCTGCTGGCGCGCCGGGGTGGCCTGTTGGCGGGGCTGGTCGCCGATGTGCGGCCCGGGGGGCAGCGGGTCCTGGCGTATCCGGGCGACGCGGCGGAGGCCGCTGTCGCGCGGGGCTTCGTCGCCGAGACGGTGGCGCGCTTCGGCCGACTGGACGCCCTGGTCTTCAGCGCCGGGTTGAACATTCGCCGGCGCGCCTTCGGGGAACTCACGCCGGAGGCCTGGGCGGGGATGATCCGCGCCAATCTCGACGCCGCGTTCCAGTGCACGGCGGCCGCCGTGCCGCAGTGGCGTCGCCAGGGCGGCGGCCTGATCGTCTACGTGTCGTCGGTCAGCGGGCGTTACGCCGACGCCTCCGGGGCCGCCTACCAAGCGGCCAAGCGCGGGCTCGGGGGGCTGGCGGAGGCCCTGCGTTTCGAAGAGCAGGCCCACGGCCTGCGCGTCAGCGTCCTCTACCCGGGCGTGGTGAACACCCCCCTGGTCCTGCAGCGCCCCGTGCCCCCCACCGCCGAGCAACTCGCCCGGGCGCTGCAGCCCGAGGATGTCGCCCAGGCCGTCGCCTACGTCCTGACCCAGCCGCCCCACGTGGTGGTCCCGCACCTGGAGTTGCGTCCCGCCCTGTTGTGAAGCCGCCGCGGGGTCGGGCGCGGGCGGCCGGCCGGGAAGGCCCCCGCCGCCGCGCCCACGCGCGTTGGGTAAACGGCGGAGGAGCGGGGCCGGGCGTGCGGGGCCCGTGGGGAGGGCCGTGCCGATCGGTGGCGGGCAAGTGTATCATGGGTCGGTGCCCCTCCCGGTTGGCCCCCCCGCCGGGGCCCGGACCGTCCCGTGGGGGTCGGGGGTCTGCCGTGGGGCGGCCCTCCTCGCGCGAGGTCCGCCGAGCCCCCCGCGCTGGGGCTCGGCGGACCCCGGGCTTGGCGCGCCAAGGGGCCGGCCCGCCGACTCAGGGCGCCGCCGTGGCTGGGCGCCGGCAGGCCAGGCCCCAGGCCGTGTGGCGAGCGCGCGGCGCGCGCCGTCCCTTGGGGGAGGCGTCGGGGGCTGAAGGTCAGTGGGGACCCGGGCGACGCACCACCCTCCCGGCCGCGCGTGCGGGGGCTGCTGCGCCGCCTGCGCGGTGCGCTGGCCGGGCGCTGGGATCTGGCGGTCGTCGCGCTGGTCCTGGCGGCGCTGGCCGTCGCCGTGTTCTGGCTGCACCTGGTCCCCCTGCCGGCTCCCGGCGTGGTTCGCCAGGTCGAGTGCCCGTCGGGCCCCCACGCCAGCGGCCGGCCGGCGCCGGGCTGCCGCCGCTTCAGTCAGACCGCGCGCGGCGGGCGGGCCCCCGGGCCCG
>DAHWHV010000230.1 GCA_027335545.1 Clostridia bacterium | reverse complement strand
GCGCCCAGGATGACCACGGCGGCGATCAGGCCGGCCACCGGGCCCCACCAGCCCGTCCCGAACGTGGCATCCGTGGTCACCTCCCCGCCGCGGAAGCGGGAGCGCATCACCTCGTACTCGGCCCCGCTGATCAGGACCAGGCCACAGACCCCCGCCAGCAGGACGATCGGCGCCGTCGTCCACTGCAGCAGGGCGGCCGAGCGGTCCAGCCCGCTCCAGACCAGGCAGCCGGCGACCACCATCTCCAGGGTGAGGACCAGGGTCGTGAAGGCCCGGCGCGCCCCGCGCGCCACGTCGGCCGTGCCCTTGTCGTAGATGTCCACCACGATCCGCGTCAACCGGCCCGCCTGACTGCGGACCCCGATCAACACCAGCAGCGCCACAATGAAGGGCAGGCCGTGCTGGGTGAGCAGCAGGGCCAGGCCCCCGCCGACGACCAGTTCGGCCACGGCCAGCGAGGGGTCCATCGGTTGCTTGGTCAGGACGCGGAAGGTGTCGTTGACGCCCACGAAGGCGACGGCGGCGCAGAGGGCGGCGAACCCGAAGATGTTGGGGTCGCCGAAGGGCCAGAGGCCGTGCCAGACGGCGGCCAGCGCCGCGCCCAAGGCCGCGGCCAGGCCCAGGGTCCCCAGCGAATACCACGGCGGCAGATCCGTCACGCCCCGGCCCCCCCTTCCGCTCGGGCTCCGCTGTTGGGGCGGCGGGACGCCCCACCCGCGCCCCTCATGCGAAGCGCACCTCTTGGACGCCCATCTCGACCTCGCGGATGGGCACGTCGGCGTTCATCGTGCGCCGCGGCTCGAAGGTGAGGATCACGACCGGGTGGCCGCGCCTCTGAAACTGGGTGCAGAGCGCCACCAGGTCCGGGGTGTTGGTCGGGACGAGCAGGAGGATCGTGGCGCCCCAAGGTAGGCGGCGCACCTCGTCGCTGAGCATCTCCAGGAAGGGCGGCCCGTCCGCCGGCTGCAACCCGGCCAGGGCCTCCAGCACGGCGCGCCGCTGGCCCGCCCCGGCATGGGCGGGGACGCGCATCACCCCGGGCTCCTCCACCTCCCGGCCCAGGCCCTCGGGAATGGAGCGCTCGATGCGCCCGTAGGCGACTAGGCCCAGGGCGTGCCGCGGGTCCGGCTCCCACCAGATCAGGCTCGCCGCGACGGTGATCACCCGCTCCAGGAGTTCGAAGCGGCGGGCGGGATCCCAGTCGCCGCGCGTCAGGTTGAGGAAGTAGTAGGTCACGCGCTCGCGGACCAGGGGCTGCTCCTTGACCATCAGCTCGCCCTTGTGGGCGGTGGCCTTCCAGGCGATCAGTCGCAGCGGGTCCCCGGGCTGGTACTGGCGCAGGCCGATGGGTAGCAGGTCCTGGAAGGGCGAGAGCGGGTCGCGGCGCGGCCCGAGCGGGAGGCGGTTGGGCAGCCGCAGGGGCTGGACGGGCATCACCCGGGGATAGACGGTCAGCCAGCGCGGCTCCTGGACCGTGCCCCCCAACTCGCGCAGGCCGAACCAGTCCCCGACGGAGACATCGACGTGGCCGAGGCGGTACAACCCACGCTCCGAGGTCTGCACCTCGTAGTGGTGGAGGCGCTCGGCGAAGGCCGGCAGGGTGGCGACGTGGCTGAAGGCGGTGCCGTGGCGGAGCTTGGCGGGCACGCGGTCCTCGACCCACACCCACGGGGCGGGTAGCGGCGAGCGGTTGGCCACGCTGAGGGTGATCCCCACGCGCTCCCCGGGGAAGAGGTGGTCGCGGTCGATGCGGTGCACCACCCGCAACCGCTCCAGCGTCAGCCGCACGATCAGGCGCGAGGCCAGCAGCACCAGCACGGCGAGGTAGAGCCAGAAGGCCACCGCGCGGTCACGGATCAACACCGCGGCCAGCAGGAACACCACGGTCGCCGTCGCCCATTTCACGTCGGCCGCTCACCGCCTTGCCCCCGGGCAGTTCCGCGACGGGCGCGGGATCCCTCCCAACCCCGCCGCGCTTGCACAAGAAGGCAGCGGAGGCCACGGCGCACAGCGCTGCCAGGTGGCGCCGCGCCAAGGCCACAGGGACGCGCGTGGGAAGCGGGGGGGGCCGCGCCGCCAGGCCCGACCCCCCCCCGGCCTCAGCCCCCCGCGGCGAAGCGCCAGTGACTCCGTCCGGCGCCGCCGCCCAGGCGCCGGTCCAGGTCGATCATCAGCGGCACCATCCCGTCGAGCACGGCGGCACAGGCCAGGCCGCCGCAGTCGACCACCTCGAAGCCGGCGGCGCGCGCGAGCTCCGCGGCGGCCTCCCGCGCCGGCGCGACATCCGCGGCGATCAGGCACTGCCGCACCACGCCGTCGGCGGCGCCGATCGTGGCGGCGAAGTTCGTCTTGAAGGCGATGGCCCAGTGGGCGATGCCCCCCAGGGCCGCGCGGTGCACGTCCAGGCCGCTGGCCCCGGGCGGGGCCGCGCCGAACGGGTTGGTGAGGTCGATCACGACCTTGCCGGCCAGTGCGGCCGCGTGGCTGCGCACCAGATCGGCCGTGGCCCGGTACGGCGTCGCCAGCACCACCACGGGCCGCCCGGCGGCCGTCGCATGGTCCCCCGCGACGAGCCGCGCGGGCTCGCCCTGCAGGCGCACGCGCAGCGCGTGCGGGTCGCGGCCCCCCAGGACCACCGCGTGCCCGGCGGCC
>DAHWHV010000222.1 GCA_027335545.1 Clostridia bacterium | reverse complement strand
CGGGATCAGGCCGGCACGCGCACGGGCCGGCCGCTGGCGGCAGAGGCGTCGAGCGCAAAGCAGACCTCCATGCTGCGGGCGGCGTCGGCCAGCTCACAGGTCCCCGGCGCGCCACTGCCGATGCAGGCCACGAAGTCGTCGACCAGGGCCTGGAAGGGGTGGTGCGTCACATCGCCGCTATCCGGCAGCACCGTGGGGTACTCGGCGTAGCCCGTCGCCCCGGGGAGGCGGTCGGGGGCGAACACGCGGTTGTTGCGCAGGCTACCGCGGTCGCCCAGCACCTGGAGATTGAAGATGTACGGGGTGCGGCACTCCAGCAGGGAGGAGACCTTGCCGATCGCCCCGCTGGCGAAGCGCAGCGTCCCCACGAAGTTCGGGTGGAACTCGTAGTCCGACCCGGGAAAGCCCGGGGCGCTCATCCCGTAGACCTCCTCCACCTCGCCGGCGCACCAGCGCATGGCGTCCAGGGCATGGCAGCCCGCGGAGAGCAGGCTCGACCGGCCGGCGGCCGCGGTGCGCGACCAGCGGTACTGGCCGTAGTGCGGCCCGACCCAGTGCCAGTAGTCGGCCTCCACGTACAGCAGGCGACCGATCGCGCCGTCGGTCACGAGCCGGCGGGTGGTCTGCAGCATGGGATTCCAGCGCAGCACGAACCCGGCCGCCGCCCGGACACCACAGGCCTCCTGCGCCTCGCGCAGCCGGGCCAGTTCGCCCCGGTCCAGGGCCAGCGGCTTCTCCACGATGAGGTGCTTGCCGGCGCGCGCCGCCTGGGCCGCCTGCGCCGCATGCACATCCGGCGGGCTGCTGCAGACGACGATGTCCACGTCGTCCCGCTGCAGCATCTCCTCCAGGCTCCCGTACACCCGCCCCTGGACCCCGTGGGCCGAGAGCAGGTGCCGGGCGGACGCCTCCGACCGGCTCCAGGCCCCCCGCACCTCCGCCCCGGGGTTGCGCACAAACGCCTTCACGTACTCCCCCGCCACCCACCCGGCCCCGCAAATGCCGACGCCCAAGCCACCCACGACCGCCGCCCCCCTCCAGCCCCCGCGGTGTCCGTGGCCGCAGGCGACGGGCCCCGCCGCCTGCGGCCACGGACACCGCGGGGAGCGGGGTACTTCTCTCCGGCGGCGGCCACTCCCCCTGTTGCCCCTCGCCTCCCCAGGGTGAAGCCTCCCGGCGGTCGCGGATCCAACCGGCGGGCTCACCGCGGGCAGCGCGCGCGGGATCGGCCGCCGAGGCAGCGGGGCCTGTGCCCGCGGGCCTCCGGCGGCGGCGCCCGGCGCGAACCACCCGTGGCTCCGCGCCGCGCGGCCGACGTGCGCCCCGGGTTTGGTCCGTGGCGGGAAGCGCGGGTGGTTCAAGCGCTTGATGGAGAGGGATGTCGTACCCGCGTTGGCAATGGCGGGCCCCACCGTCCCCCCCTGGGACCCAAGGGGGGGGGCGATGCCGGGGGCGCGAGGCGCTGCCCACCTACCCCCCCAACCGCCGCCGCAACTGTCCACAGGCGGCGTCGATACCGACCCCCAGCTGCCGGCGCACCGTGCAGGGGATGCCCGCCCCGCGCAGCAGGCCGCGGAAGCGGGTCTGGGCCTCCAGCGTGCTCGGGTGCAGGTCCCGCTCGGGCACGGGGTTCATCGGAATCAGGTTCACGTGGCAGGACAGCCCGCGCAGGAGGCGCCCCAACTCGCGGGCGTGCTCGGGGAGGTCGTTGACCCGGTCGATCAGGAT
>DAHWHV010000018.1 GCA_027335545.1 Clostridia bacterium | reverse complement strand
CAGCCGCCCCTCCGCCACCGCTCCCGCCGCCGCGCACTCCAGCAGGGCCGCCAGCGAGGCCGGCGTCGCGTCGTACGCCAGCAGGGCGCGTCCCCCAGGCGGCGGCGGCGGGAGCGGGGGGCCGAGCAAGACGTGCACCGCCCCCGCCAGGGACAGCCAGGGCCCAAGGCCGTCCCCGCGCACCTCGGCCGCTGGCCACCGCTCCCTGGCGGCGGCCAGCAGCACCCCCGGCGTCCCCTCGCCCGATCGCAGAAAGGCCGGGGCCGGGGCCCCCGGCCCCGGTCGTAGTTCCGTGACGGCGCGGCGGGCGATGTCCGCGGCGAGCCGCACATCCGACGGGCGCCGCAACAGGTGCGGGGCGGCCTGCTCATCCGGCGCCGGGCGGCGGGCGAGCTGCCAGCGACCCTTGGTGGCCAGGACGCGCGCCACGGCGTCGGCGAGGCGCGCCGGGGAGAGGCGCCCGGATTCCACCGCCGCCACCAGCGCGTCGCGGGCCTCCCGCTGCTGGCGTGGCCCGTGCCCGACCAGGACCATGTCCGCCCCGGCCGCCAGGGCCGCCACCGCCGCCTCCCCGACGCCCCCGACCGCCCGCAGGCAACCGGCCATGCCCAGGGAGTCCGTCACGAGCAGGCCCCCAAAGCCCAGAGCCTCCCGGGCCAGCCGGTAGCACGCCGGCTCCAGGCTGGCCGGCAGGGGGCCGATCGCCGGCACCGCCAGGTGCCCGAGCATCAGGGAGGCGACGCCGGCCCGCGCCGCGGCGGCGAACGGCGGCCAGGCTCGGGTGCGCAGATGCGTCGGGTCCACCGCCAGCAGTGGGAGCGCGACGTGGCTGTCCACCTCGGTGTCGCCGTGACCGGGGAAGTGCTTGGCGCAGGCCAGCACGCCCCCGGCCTGCAACCCGGCCGCAAAGGCCGCCGCGAGCGCGGCGGCAGCCTGCGGGTCGGCGGAGAAGCAGCGGCTGCCCAGCGCGGGGTTGTCCACGCCGCCGTCCCCACCCCAGACATCGCAGACCGGCGCCAGGTCCCAGTTGACCCCCACGGCCTGCAGTTGGCCCGCCGTCGCCCGGCCGGCCAGTTGCGCCAGCGCGGCGTCGCCGATCGCCCCCAGGGCCATGGCGGAGGGTAGGCTCGCCGGCGACAGGGGGAGGCGGCCGACGCGGCCGCCCTCCTGGTCGGCCCCGAGCAGCAGGGGGGCGCCGGCCGGGCTGCGCAGGGCAGCCGCCTGCAGCGCGGCCGCCCGCCGCGCGGCGGCCGGCGGCTCCCGCAGGACGGAGGCAAAGAACACGACGGCGCCCAAGCCCCCGGCGACCAGTTCGTCGGTCTCGCCCTCCTGCCCGGCCTCCTCCCCCGCGGCGAGCACCGCCAAGGCCTGCACGGCTAGGGGGAGTTCCTCCGCCCGGGTCGGGCCGGACCCGGCGGGCGGCCCGCCGAGCACCCGGAGTTCATCGCCCGCGGCGTCAGCCAACGCGGACGCCCCCTTCGGCCTCGGTCCCGGGGATGTAGCGCCGCACCGCCTCGGCGACGCCGTCCCCAAAGGGGGCACCGCAGCCGAAATCCGCCGCGGCGGCGACCCCCGGCGCCGCATTGGCCACGGCGGCCGCAACCCCGGCGTAGCGCAGCATGGGCAGGTCGTTCTCCCCGTCGCCGACGGCCATGACCTCGGACCGGGCAACCCCCAGCGCCTCGGCCAGCCGGGCCAGGGCGGCCCCCTTGTCGACGCCGAGCCGGCTGATCTCCAGGTAGTGGGGGTACGAGTTGGCCAGTTCCAGGCGGCCGGCAGCGACACCCGCCAGCGCCTGGCGCACCTCCGCCTGGCGCTCGGCCGGCTCGATCACCAGGAGCTTGGTCGGCGGCCGCGGGGGCGCGTAGGCGACAGCCGAATCCACCGTGTAGGAGACGCCGGCCAGGGCCGCGTACGCCTCCGCCCGTCCATCCTCGCAGGGGACGACCAGGTCGTCGCCGAGGTAGGCCTGCAGGAAGTAGCCGCGCTGCCGGCACAGGGCCCCCACGGCCTGGGCCACATCCAGCGGCACGGGGTCGGTCCAGCCGCCGCCGTCCGGCAGGCGGACGAGCCCGCCGTTGTAGCAGAGGAGCGGCCCGTGCAGTCCCAGGCGGTCGCGGACCGCCGCCGCCGAGCGCAGCATGCGGCCGGTGGCCAGGGCGACGTGGACGCCCAGGCGCTCGGCCGCCCGCAACGCGGCGCGGCCGGCGGGGGCGATCTCCTTGCCGGGCCCGAGGACGGTGCCGTCGAGGTCGAGGGCCAGGAGCCGGATCACGCGGGATGCCTCCTTCCAGAGCGGGAGAGCGGGCCAGAGCGGGCCAGAGCGGGGCGGAGGGGGCGCGGGGCAGGGGATGGAGGGGGGCGGGGGCCCCCCGCCTGGGGCAGAGGCGGTCCGCCCAGCGCCGGCGGGGACCCGCCGCCCGGAACCTCGACCGCAGCGCCGGATCGGGCCGGGAGGGTGCGGCCCAACGCCCAGGGGGGCCGACGCGCGCACGCCCACAGGGGATAGCTGATGAGTGTACACGCTGGTCAGGGGATCGGGAAGCGGGCGCTGTTGGGGCGGGCGCCCACCCCAGCAGCGCCCACCGGCAGGCGCGCCCCTGAGGCGCGTCGAATGGCGCTCGAAACGGGGGTGGCAGATTCTTGGGCAAAGGCAAGGACCTTCTCGAGCGGCCCGCGGCCGTCGGGCGTTCGGGGGGGGGCATCTTCCGGCAGCGCTTCGCGGTCCCCGACGCCGGCGAAGCGATCCTCACGATGCGCGCCCTGGCCGCCGGGACGAACTGGGCCAAGGACGGGCAGGAGGCCGGCACGCTGCGGATCGAGTTCGAAGGCACCTACAGCCAGCACCTGATCGTCTTCGGCGGGGAACACGAAACGGTGTACCGCCGGTTCCTCGGGGACGTCGGCATCGGCGCCCACGAGATCATGTTCACGTTCTCGCCAGAGGGTTCCGCCCAGGGCGCCCAGTGGGTCCGCTGCCTCGGTCTGTCCGTGGACATCATCGAACGCGACGACCCGCTGTACGTGCCGGCCTCCAACAGCCCCCTGCTGTACGGACGCGCCGAGAAGGACTCCTACGAGATGCGCCGCTCCGACGTGCCCATGCACGCCTTCTACCGCTATCCCCAGGGTGGCCCCACCGGCCGCGAGATCGAGTTCTTCTACCTGTACAGCCACGCCGACAAGGGTCAGGACCCCGCGCAACGCCTCGCGCAGACGGGCTGCCTGGCCGTGCCCGAGTGGAGCTTCCGCGGAAGCCTGGACTCGGCGGGCCACGTCGCCAAGAACCTGGCCTTCCAGGGCCGCAACCACGCCCCCCACGGCTTTGTCGGCGCCTTCGAGATGCGCGGTCACCCCGTGCTGCAGGCCGCCGGCTATGAGGGCATGTTCCACGACAAGAAGCTCACCCCGTACTGCATGGGCCTGCCCGCCCTGGAGGCGCTGCCAGACGACCGGCCCGTGGCCTGGATGCAGAACGTCTTCCCGGACAGCTACCGGATCGCCGCGGCCGAGTTGCTGCGGGAAGCGAAGATCGAACGGCCGGGCAACGCGGCGAGCAAGGCCCTCTCCGACCCGCACGACTACCTCTTCCTACACTTCGGGCGCAAGGTCGAGGCCAAGGCGCCGCCTCCCGTGGAGGTTCTGGTGTCCCTGCGCGGCCACCCCAAGCCCTTCTCCAGCACCTTCGGCGACAACCGCTGGCTCAAGCCCGGCAGCGAGCCCTTCGCCACCGCGGTCAAGCTCCCGCCGGGCACCCCCGTGGAGGCCGTGGAGGAAGTCGTCGTCCGGGCCGTGCCCCAGCGCCGCGACCCCTTCCAGGTCGAAGTCGCCGGTCCCCAGGCCGCCTTCTTCCTGGTCGGGCCCAACTGCGAGGTCGGGCCCATGGCGTCCGGCGTCCCCGCCGAGGGCCGCGTCACGCTGACCAAGGAGGCGCCGCAGGCCACGATTTGGAAGGCCTGAGGCGATGGCCTGCAGCCACTGCGGAGGGCTGACGCGACGCGCGGACCGGGGCACCGGAAGCCGCGGAGGGCCGCGACGGGGCACGCCGCCCCCTGCCGCCTTCCGGTCCCCTGGGCCGGGCCGGCAGCGCCGCCTCGCCTCCGCTCCAGGGGAGGACCGAGGGGGGTGGCGGGGGGCGACCGCCCCCCGCCACCCCCCTCACCGCCGCCCGCGCAGCCCCTCCCAACGGGCCAGGGCCGCGTCCTCGGCGGCATAGTCGTGACCGGCGGCGAACCGCTCCCAGTAGGGCGCCAGCACCGGGAGCACGTCGTCCGGGGCCAGGTCCCAGAGCCAGCGCACGGTGCGTGCCAGGCCCTGTTCCGGGGGGACCGGCTCCACATAGCCCAGACGGGCGCGCAGCCGGTGCAGGTCCAGGACCACGGGGCCGGGCAGCACCCAGGGGTGCTCCCCCGGCAGCAGCGGGGCCGGCAGGGGCACCCCCTGCAACGGCAATTGCACCTCGGCGGCACAGAGGCGGCAGACCTCCGCCAGCGTGGGCACGCGGCTATCCCCCACGTTGAAGGCGTGCCCGTCCGCCTCCCGGGGGTGGTCGAGGGCCCGCAGGATCGCGTGGACGGCGTTGTCCACGTACAGCCGGTGCAGGAGCTGGCCCCCGCCGTCAGGCAGGGCGATCCAGCGGCGCCCCGCGCGCAGGCGGCCCAGGACGTACCACTCCCGCGCCAGCCCCAGTCCCGGCCCGTAGAGGGGCGGCAGACGCAGGACGGTGGCCGGGTAGCCCCCGCCGGCGCGCGCGTTCCACAGACCGTCCTCGGCGTCCAGGGCCACCCCGTCGCGTTTGGGCGCCGTCTCCGGGCAGGGGACGGGCAGCCCCTCCGCCCCCTCACCCGGGCCCGCCGCCCCGGCGTAGACGCGCCAGGAGCCCAACTGCACGACGAGCCCGACCCGATCCCGCAGCGCCCGGGCCAGCGGCGGCGCACCCTCCAGGCCCCTGGCCCCGAAGTCCACCGCCGCGTCGAACTCGCCCGGCCCCAGGGCGGCAAAGCCGTCGGGCCGGCGGCGATCCGCGGGGACGCGGCGCACGGCCGGCGACTCCAGGTCCGGCAGCGCGCCGCCGCAGCAGGTCAGGCGCGACCCCAGCCGCAGCAGGGCCTGGGCCAGCGCCTCCCCGAGCGGCCCCGCCGCATCGACCAGCACCACGCGCAAACCGCCGTCCTCCAAGGCCCGTCCCCCCTCCCCGGCTCGCCCGCCCAGGCCTGAGCCTCAGCGGCCAACGGCGCGATCTCACCCAAGCCCTCAGCCGCGACTGGGTCGGCGCCGAGCCCCCGGCTGCCCGAGTGGCCGGCACCCGCGGCCCAGGGCGCGATCCCCAACGGCGCAGGGAGCCCGGAGCCCACAAGCACCGGTCTCTCGCCGCGCACGCCACACACCCGATCCGGCAGGGGGCGTGGCAAGACTCCCGTCTTGCCACGCCCCCTAGAGCATCGACAACGGATCCGCATCCACGGCGACCCGGGCCCCCCCCGGGGTCCCCTTGGTCTGCGCCAGGGCCTGCCGCGCCAAGGCGCGCAACTGGTCCCCGTCGGGGCCGCGCAGGGCGAAGTGCCAGCGGTACTGACCCCGCAGGCGTGCCAGGGGGGCCTCGGCCGGGCCCCAGAGGTCGACGCCGGGCGGCAGGGCGGCCGACACCGCCCCCGCCAGATCCCGGGCTGCCGCCTGGGCGAGCGCCGCCCGCGGGGACCAGCACAGCACCCGCAGCAGCCGGGCGTACGGGGGAAAGCCCGTCTCCCGGCGCAGGTCCAATTCGGCCGCCGCGAAGGCCTCGTAGTCGTGGTTCGCCGCGGCGGCCACGGCGTAGTGCTCGGGGGTGCGCGTCTGCACGACCACCTCGCCGGGCTCGCCCCCGCGACCGGCCCGGCCGGCCACCTGGCAGAGGAGTTGAAAGGTCCGCTCGGCACCGCGGTAGTCCGGCAGGTGCAGCGCCGTGTCCGCGTCGACGACGCCCACCAGGGTGACCCCCGCCACGTCCCATCCCTTGGCGATCATCTGCGTCCCCACCAGCACGTCGGCGCGCCCGGCGTGGAACTCCTCGTAGATGCGGTGGTGGGCGCCCCGGCCCCCGGTGCTGTCCACGTCCATGCGCAGGACGCGGGCGGTCGGGAAGAGGCGCTGCACCTCTTGGGCGACCCGCTCCGTGCCGCTGCCGCGCAGGCGGAGGAAGTGCCCCCCGCAGCGGGGGCAGGTGCTCGGAGGCGGCCGACGCGCCGCGCAGTAGTGGCAGACCAGGGCCCGCTCGGCCTCGTGGTAGCAGAGGGCGACGCTGCAGGCCTGGCAGCGGGCCACGAAGCCGCAACTGCCACACAGGACCGTCGGGGCGAAGCCGCGGCGGTTCAGGAACAGGATGGCCTGGCGGCCCGCGTCCAGGTGCCGGCCCAGCGCCTGGACCAGCGGCGGCGCGAACAGGGCCCCCACCTCGGCGCGAAGGTCGACGCAGCGCACCGCCGGCAGGGGGCGGCCGGCCACCCGGCTGCGCAGGTCCAGCCGCACCAGGCGCCCCTCCGCGGCCTCGCGGAAGGTTTCCAGGTCGGGGGTCGCGCTCCCGAGCACCAGGGGCACCCCGAGCCGGCGCGCCCGCCACAGGGCGATGTCCCGCGCGTGGTAGCGCGGGGCCTCCTCCTGCTTGTAGGAGGGCTCGTGCTCCTCGTCCAGGACGATCAGCCCCAGACGCGGGAAGGGCGCGAACACCGCGGAGCGGGCGCCCACGGCCACGGCCAACTCCCCGCGGCGGATGCGCCACCACTGCTCCCGCCGCGCCCCCGGACCGAGGCCGCTGTGCAGCACCGCCACCCGGTCTCCGAAGCGCCGCCGGAAGGACGCCACCGTCTGCGGGGTCAGGGCGATCTCCGGAACGAGCATCAGGGCCTGCCGGCCGGCCGCCAGCACGCGCTCGATGGCGCGCAGGTAGACCTCGGTCTTGCCGCTCCCCGTCACACCCCACAGCAGGAACGCCTCGAAGGCCGGCCCCTCCAGCGCGGGGGCCAGGCGCTCCAGGGCCGCGGCCTGTTCCGGCGTGGGCGGGGGCGGTGACTCGGCCGCGGCGGGGATGCGCACCCCACCGAACGGGTCGCGACCCACGCGCCGCGGCACCGCCGCCAGCAGCCCCCGGGAGGCGAGGGTCGCCAGCGAGCCGGGCCGGACCCCCCGCTCGGCCAACTCCGCCGCGGACAGGCCAGGGTGGGCGGCCACCTGCCGCCAGGCGGCCCACTGGGCCGGCGCCCGCCGCAAGACGGCCTCGGCACCCGCCACCGTCCCCCTGGCGTGGTAGCCCAACACGCTTCGCTCCCCGGGGCCCTCCGGGGGCAGCAGCGCGCGCACCGCCTGGGCGAGCGTGCAGACCGTGTGATCCGCCAGGTAGCGCGCGAGCGCCAACCCCTCGGCGTCCAGCGCGGGGATCGCCGGGTCCGGATCGAGGACGGCCAGCACGGCCCGCAGCCGCTCGGCCGGTACGTCGACCCGGTCCAGGACCTCAAAGACCGTGCCGGCACGCGCCTCGCCGCGCCCAAAGGGCACCTGGACCCGGCTCCCGGGCACGACACACCCCCGCAGCCCCGGAGGCAGCCCGTACGTCCAGAGCTGGTCCGGCCCGCGGCCGCCCATCTCTACGGCCACGCGGACCCCGGGGGTCGGGGCCACCGGCCCCGGGGCGGGCTCGGGTGGCTCGGGTGGCTCGGACCAGAGCGGCAGGGCCAGGGCCGCGGGCGAGGGGTGGGCGACGCCAGCCCCCGGCGCCGGCCCGCCCGCGCGGGCCCGGACCGTCTGGGACGCCGACCCCTGTGTCCTCCCCGGCTCAGCGTGACGCGACGCGGCCAT
This sequence comes from Clostridia bacterium, assembly GCA_027335545.1. The sequence continues at coordinate 3,427 of DAHWHV010000018.1, read as the reverse complement.
CTGCTCCCCTCGGCGCTCAGACGTGCGCCGCCCCACCCAGCCCGCGGCAGAGGGGAGGCACCTGCGGGCACACCGGCGCGGGCTGCGGCGCCCCCACCGGCGCCGCGGCCCGCGCAGCCGCGAGGCCCCCGGCCCCAGCGGGGGCGCGACCCACCAAGTCGGGACCAGCCCCGGACGGGCGGGGCGGCGGCAGCCGGGCGCCCCGCCCGCGGCGGGTTCAGCGGCCGTTGGCCTGGGGCTGCGCCGGGGCGCCCCCCGCAGCCGCGCTCAGGTAGAGGCGCGCCCGGTCCAGGATGCGATCGGCCACCTCCCGCTTGGACAGCGGGCCGAGGTCCTCCGCGCCGCCGTCCCGATCCACCAGCACCACGCGGTTGGAGTCCCCCCCGAAGCCGGCGCCGGCCTGCCGCACATCGTTGTAGGCGATGAGGTGCAGGTGCTTGGCCTGCAGCTTGCGGCGGGCCTCCTCCAGACCGGCCCCCGCCTCCGCGGCGAAGCCGACCAGCACGCGCCCGCCGCGATCGGCGCCGAGTTCCGCGAGGATGTCCGGGTTGGCGACCAGGTCCAGGGTCGCCGTGGTCGCCCCCCCCTTCTTCTTCTTGGTCGGGGACACCTCCGCCGGACGCCAATCCGCCGGCGCGGCCGCCGCCACGACGAGGTCGGCCCCCCCCGCCACCCGCTGCACGGCGGCCCGCATCTCCAGGGCGGTCTGCACCGCCTCCACGGCGACGCCAGCGGGGACCGGCAGGGAGACCGGGCCGCTGACCAGGGTCACCTCGGCCCCGCGGTCGCGGGCGGCCTCGGCCAGGGCATACCCCATGCGGCCGCTGGAGGGGTTGGAGAGGAAGCGGACGGGATCGATCGGCTCGCGCGTCGGGCCGGCCGTCACCACCACCCGCCGCCCGGCGAGGTCCCGGCGGGGCGGGGGCGCCAGGGGGCGGCGTCCCGCGCCGGCCGGGGGCAACTGGGCCTCCAGGGACGACACCAGGGATTCCGGCTCGGGCAGGCGCCCCCACCCCTCCCCCTCGGCCGCTGCCGCCAGGGCACCGTGGGCCGGGGGCAGCAGGCGCGCCCCGTCGGCCTCCAGCCGACGCACGTTGCGCTGCACCGCTGGGTGGGCCCACATCCACTGGTTCATGGCCGGGGCGAAGAGGACGGGGCCGGGAAAGGCCAGGAGCCAGGTGGACAGGTAGTCGTCGGCGAGTCCCCAGGCGGCCTTGGCCAGCACATCCGCCGTGGCCGGCGCGATCAGGGCCGCCTCCGCCCACGCGGCCAGGCCGATGTGCTCCGGGGCCCCGGGCGCGAAGAGGTCGGTGGCCGGCGGCTCGCCCGTCAGGGCGGCGAAGAGCTCGGGGGTGACGAAGCGGCCGGCGGCCGCCGTGAGGATCACGCGCACCGCCGCCCCGCGGCGCTGGATGGCGCGCGCGACCAGGGCCGCCTTATAGGCGGCCACGCTACCGCACACCCCGAGGACGATGCGCCGCCCCTCCAGCCCCAGACCCGCCGCCCCCTTTGCACCCGGCCCCCCGGGCCCCCCCCGTGCAAGCGGGTGTCCAGGCCCGCGCCCCCGGCACGGGGGACCGGCGCGCGCCGCCGCTGGGCGCCGGGCTCCACGGCACCGCCTACGGCCACACCCAGCGCCAACTGACTGCGGCAAAGAGCGGCGCCGCGGCGCCCTGAAGGCGCGAGCCTTGGGACACCGGGGGCACCCGGCCTCGTCCCTGGGGGCCGTGGCCACCCCGCCGGGGACCGCCCGGCGTGGGGAGGCCGCGCCGGGCGCCCCCGGCCCGGGTCACTTGATCCCGTCGCGTGTGCGCTCGAAGATCAGGCGCCCCTGGGCCAACTCCTCCAAAGCCACGGTCACCGGCTTCTCCGACATGGATTCGACTCGTCGCTTCCCGCCGGCCAGCAACTGGCGGGCGCGCTTGGCCGCCACGCTGACCAGGGTGTACTTGCTCTGGAGGTAGGCGGCGTCGATGTCCGTGCCCCACTCGTCGCCCTCGGGCCAGGCCGTCCCGGGCGCCGGCGGGAGTTCGGCCCCCGCGTCCAGACGCGCGACGACCGGGAGGCCCGCCCCCCCGTCCCCCTCGGCGGCGACGCCCCCGGACTCGGCCAAAGACCCCGCAGGGGCCCCGGCGGCGGCCCGCCCCGCTGCGGCGGTTGCCACCGCACCGGCCCCCTCGCCGCCTGGCGCGCCCCCGCCGAGACCCGAGGCGGCGGGTTCCCCCGTTGCCTGGGCTGCCTTCTTCTTCGCCACGAGCACCAACCCCCTTCAGTTCCTCCCCCGGACCTCGTCCCCTGGACCCCGGCCCGTGCGCCCCGGCCCGTGCGCCCCGGCGTGCGGCCCGACCTCCCTCCGCGTCCCGCCCCTACCCCTCCTCCGCCAGTTCGGCGGGCTCCGGCAGGGGATCGCGGCCGCCCAGGCGATGGGCCACGGTCTCCGGTTGGACGGCCGAGAGGATCACGTGTTCCGAGTCCGTGAAGATCACCGCCCGGGTCCGGCGCCCGTAGGTGGCGTCGATCAACACCCCCTGATCGCGGGCCTCGCCGATCATGCGCTTGATGGGGGCCGACTCGGGGCTGACGATCGCGACGATGCGCGAGGCGGAGACGATATTGCCGAATCCGATGTTGATGAGCCGGATCTCCACATCGGCCACCCCCACCCCCTCGGACCGCGCGGGCCGGTCCAGGGCCTCACTCCACGTTCTGCACCTGCTCCCGCACCTGTTCCACGGCCACCCGCGCCGCGACCGCGAGGTCGGCGAGCCGCGCATCCGCGGACTTGGCCGCGATCGTGCTCCACTCGCGCAGCATCTCCTGTGCGAGGAAGTCCAGGCGCCGCCCCACGGGCTGCTCACTGCGCAGGCACGCCTCGACCTGGGTGAGGTGACTGCCCAGCCGCACCAGTTCCTCCTCAATGGCTGCGCGTTCCAGCAGGGTCGCCCAGGCGGCGACCAGTTCGGGCGAGTTCGCGGGGGCCGCCTCGCCCAGGAGGTCCGCCGCCCGCCGCCGCATCCCCGCCAACTGCGCGGCCGCCGCCTCCGGCCCGAGCCGCGTGGCCTCGTCCAGGCAGGTGCGCACCGTCCCCAGGGCTAGACCCAGCGCCGCGGCCAGTTGCTCCCCCTCCTGGCGGCGCATCCGTGCCAGGGCGGACACCGCCGCCAGCAGAGCCACCTCCAGCGCCGGCCAGGCGTCATCCGGCTCGGCCGCCAGCGGGCGCAGGGAACAGACCCCTGGCAACCCGAGAAAAAAACTCGCGTCCACCCGCACCGGGACGTGGAGGCGGGTTGCCACTTCCTGTAACGCTCCATGATAGGCGGCGGCCAGCTCCGTGTCAACGCAGGCGCGCACACGGGGGCCGCCGGCGGGGACCGCCGGCGCGCCCGTCGCTCCGGGCCCCGGGGTGGCGACGCCCCCGGCGCCGGCC
>DAHWHV010000205.1 GCA_027335545.1 Clostridia bacterium | reverse complement strand
TCCTCGCCCTCAAGCTTGACCTCCGTGCCCGCGTACTTGGAGAAGATGATCGTGTCGCCTTCCTTGACGTCCAGGGGGCGGCGCTCCTTGCTGTTCTCGATGAAGGCGCCCTTGCCCACCGCCAGCACCTTGCCCTGCTGGGGCTTCTCCTTGGCCGTGTCGGGCAGGACGATGCCGGACTTCGTGCGCTGCTCTTCCTCCAGGGCCTTGACCACGATGCGGTCGCCGAGCGGTCGGATCTTCAGTTGGCTCTCCTCCTTCGGTCGGGGCATGCTGCTCACTGGGTGGGACCCTCCTCCCGTGGGGCTTGTCCTGTTAGCACTCAGTGACAGGGAGTGCTAACGCCAGGCTGTATGATACGGGGGTGGGTCGAGGGAGTCAAGGGCTCGCGACGGACCGAGTGGGGTGGTCGCGAGCGATTTCCCGCAGCGGCCCCGGCCCCCCACGGCCGACGCGCGGCCCTGGGGAAAGCGAGATTGGGGCCGCCCTCAGGCGCCGCCTCCGGGCGGGGCGGACGGCACCTCGGGCGCGTGGCCGCCCCCCCGCAGGATGGCCACGGCGTGGGGCAGCAGGGGCAACAGCGCCTCCAGCCCGGCGCCGGCCGCGGCGGGGCTGCCGGGGAGGTTGACGATCAGCGTCTGCCCGCGGGTCGCCGCGAGGCCGCGGGACAGGGCGGCGAACGGCGTCTGCGCCAGCCCCCTCGCCCGGAGCAGTTCGGCCAGGCCAGGCACCAGGCGGGTCGCGACATCGGCAGTGGCCTCCGGCGTGACATCTAACGGCCCAAGGCCCGTGCCACCGGTGGTCAGGACGATGTCGACAGCCCCGCAGTCCGCCCACGTCCGCAGCACCTGGGCGATGCGGACGCGGTCGTCGGGGGTCACGGCGCGCCGCACCACCACGCCCCCGGCGGCAGCGATTCCCGCGGCCAGGACATCCCCGCTCCGGTCCTCCGCCCGGGAGCGCGTCGTGCTGCAGGTCAGCACGCCGCACGCCAGCCCGCTCAGCGCGTCTCCGCCTCCGGCCACGGCGCCGCCCCCTCGCGCACCCAGGTGCCGGACCGGCCGCCAGACTTGGAGATCAGGGCGATCTCCGAGAGGACGTGCCCGCGCCCGTAGGCCTTGGTCATGTCGTAGGCCGTCAGCAGGGCGGCGCTGACGGCGCAGAGGGCCTCCATCTCCACCCCGGTGGGCCCGACGCAGCGGGCCGTGGCCTCCGCGAGCAGGCGGGGCGCCTCCAGGCGGAAGCGGACCTCCACGGAGCGCAGCGGCACGGGGTGGCAGAGGGGGATCAGGGTCGAGGTGGCCTTGGCCGCCAGGATGCCGGCGACCCGCGCCACCCCCAGGACGTCGCCCTTGCCCGCCGTCCCCGCCGCCACGGCGGCGAAGGCCTCCGGCCCGAGGGTGATCGCCCCGCGGGCGATGGCGACGCGCTCGGTGGACGCCTTGCCCCCCACGTCGACCATCCGGGCACGGCCGCGCGCGTCGAAGTGGGGGGCGCCCTCCGCCGCCTCAGCCACCGATCGTCCACATCCGCCGCGCACCCGTCTCCTCGAGGAACTCCTCCATCAGGTGGCGCTCGGGCTTGGCGCGGATGGCCTTGGCCAGGATGCGCCGCAACCCCTCGTCCGACACCCCTGCGCGCAGCGGACCGCGCAGGTCCACCGCCAGCAGGGACCCGAGGCAGGGCTGCAACTCGCCGTCGGCGGTGAGCCGGACCCGGTTGCAGTTGTGGCAGAAGTTCTCCGTCATGGCCGTGATCACACCGACGGTGCCCTGGAAGCCCGCGACCCGGTAGTAGCGGGCGGGGCCGCCCCCGTCGAGCTCCGCGGGCTGCAACTCGTAGCGCTCGGCGATGCGGGCGCGCATCTCGGAGGCGCCGAACAGCCGCGCGCGGGTCCAGGGGTGGCTGGTCCCGAGCGGCATCAACTCGATGAAGCGCACGTGCAGTGGCAGGGACTCGGTCAGCCCGACGAAGTCCCCCAGTTCGTCGTCGTTCTCGCCCCGCAGCACCACGCAGTTGAGCTTGACGGGGTGCAGGCCCGCCGCCAGGGCCGCCTGCACCCCGGCCCACACCGCGTCGAAGTCCCCGAAGTGCGTCAGGTGCCGGAAGCGCTCCGCCCGCAGGCTGTCCAGGCTGATGTTCACCCGCCCCAACCCCGCCGCGCGCAGCGGCGCGGCCAGGTCCGCCAGGAGCATGCCGTTGGTGGTCATCGAGACGTCCTCGATGCCGGGGGTGGCGGCCACCGCGCGGACGAAGTCGACGAGCCCGGAGCGGGTGGTGGGTTCACCACCCGTCACCCGGATGCGGCGCACCCCCAGATCGGCGGCCGCCCGGACCACGCGCAGCAGCTCCGACCACTCCAGGACCTCTGCGGCGTCCTTGAAGCGCACACCCTCCAGGGGCATGCAGTAGCGGCAGCGGAGGTTGCAGCGGTCGGTCACGGACACCCGCAGATAGGTGACGAGGCGCCCGTAGAGATCCGTCATGCCCGCCATGCCCTGGGAGCCCCCCTTGACCGCAGCCGCGGGGCGCACGGACCGCGACAGTCCCCAGGCGGAGCCCGCCGCGGCCTCAGTCCAGGGGCGCGGCCGCCACCACGGACCCGGCTTCGAGCACCTGCCCGGCGGGGCAACACACCAGGGCGTCGGCGCGGGCGAGATTGCCCACCGTCGCCGAGGCGCCCCGCAACGGGACGGCCACCCCGTCCTCCAGCCGCACGCGCTCGTAGAGGTCGCGGTCGGGCGGCGCCGCGATGCGCGCGGCCAAGCGGGCCCCCACGACCCCCCGCGGTGCGGGGCTGTCCTCGCCAGCGAAGCGCCGCACGGCCTCGCGCAGGACCAGATCATACACCACGAGGGCCGACACGGCGTGCCCCGGCAGGGCCACAGCCCAACGGACGCCGGAGACGAAGGCGGCGGTGGGGCGGCCCGGCCGGATGGAGATGCCCGAGAAGAGGGGAGGCACGCCGAGGACCTCCTCCAGCACGCCCTGGACGAAGTCGTGCTCGCCGACGGAGCTGCCGCCGCTGCACAGCAACGCGTCGGCACCGAGGCCGCGCCGGACGGCCGCGACCAGGGCGGCGCGCACGTCGGGGACGATCCCCAGGAACTCGGGCTCGGCCCCGTCCCGGGCCAGGGCGGCGCACAGCGCCGGCCCGTTGCTGTCCGGCACCTGCCCGGGCGCGGGCGCGACGCCCGCGGGGACGAGCTCATCGCCCGTGGAGAGCACCGCGATCCGCGGGCGGGGACGCACCCGCACGGACACGACGCCCGCACTGGCCAGCAGGGCGAGCTCCGAGGGCCGCAGGCGGCGGCCGACGGGCAGCAGTAGCGCGCCGGCCCGCGCATCGGCCCCCCGCCGGACCACATGGTCCCCCGCCGCCGCCGCCCGCCGCACGGCCACGACCCCGGCGTCCACCACCGCGTCTTCCTTCATCACCATCGCATCGGCCCCGGCCGGGATCATACCCCCCGTCGGGACGGGGGCCGCCGTTCCCGGGGCCAGCGGGCCGGCCGGCCGCCCCATGGCCACCCCGGCGGCCAGGCGCAGGCGCGGACCGTCGGCGCAACGCACGGCGAAGCCGTCGACCAGGGAACGATCGAAATCCGGCAGGTCGCCGGGCGCCAGGACGGGTTCGGCGAGCACCGCACCGAGCGCCCGCGCGCAGGGGACGGTCCGCGCCTCCCCGGGGCAGGTCGGCAGGGCTGCCAGAAGGTTTCGGCGCGCCGCCGCCAGATCGATCGGACCGGCCATGAACCGCCCCCCCTGGTGGACACTCTACCATGCAGGGCCGGGGCACAGGGCCGGGGCGCAGGGCCGGGGCGGCGACGACCACGCGGCGGGGCGCGGACGCCTGGTGGGGGCGCATTCCGGGGAGGGCTGGACAGGTGGGGTGGCAGCAACGGGGACGGCAGTGGCGGGCTTGGGGCCGGGAGTGGGCGCAGACCGGCGCCCGGCGCCTGGGGCCGTGGCTGCGGGGCGTCGGCCTGCGGGCCAGGGGCGGGGAGCGCCGCCTGCGCGCCTTCGCCCGCCTGGCGTCCGGGCGACGCCTCGCGACGGGGCCGAACGGGCGCCTGGACGGCGCGACGCTGCGCCAGGCCCTGGCCCGCCTGGCGCGCCCGTTCGGGCTGCGCGGCTGGCGTGCCGGAGTGGCCGTGGCCACCAGTGCCCTCGGGGTGCTCCTGCTGGTGAGCCTGGTGGTCAGCGGGCGGGCCACGCCGCGCCTCTTCCCTGGCACGGCGCGGCGGCCCCAGATCATCGGCTTCTACCAGAACGGCTGGAGCGCCATCTACAAGAGTTCGTTCCCCAGCGTCCAGGCCCACCAGGGGCAGATCAACACCGTGCTCGCCTTCTGGTACAGCGTCGACGGTAGCGGCACGCTCCACAGCCACAGCCCCAAGCCCCAGGTCACCACCTGGATCCGCGACCACCACATGCGCATGGGCGTGTTGATCAACAACGTCCCGGGGCCCTCGGGCAACAACGCGGGCATGCTCACCAACGCGACCGCGCGCAGCGCGGCGGTGCGCCACATCGCCGCCATGGTCCACAGCGCCGGGTACCAGGAGGTCAACATCGACTTCGAGTTGCTGAAGCCCCAGGACCGCTCCGGCCTGACGAGCTTCATGCAGGCCCTGCGGGCCGCCCTGCCCAAGTCCGTCGTCCTGTCGGAGTCCGTGTTCCCCAAGGTCGGGATCCCCAGCAGCATCAACGGGGCGTATGACTACGCGGCCTTGGCCAAGGTGGTCGACTACCTGGTGATCATGCTCTATGACAACCACTACAACGGCGGTCCGGCCGGGCCCGTCTCCCCCTACAGTTGGGTCGTCGCCAACCTGAACTGGTTCCTGCACACCGACCACATCCCCGCGCACCAACTGGTCCTGGCGGCGGGCGTGTACGGCTACGACTGGCCCGTCGGCAGCACCACGGCCAACGAACTGCCGCTCTCGGCGATCGACGCCAAGCGCAAGCAGCTCGGGGTCGCCTCCCACATGGACCCGACCTCGGAGAACCCGTACTTCCACTACACCCTGCACGGCACGCGCCACGTCGTCTGGTACCAGAACCAGACGACCGTGCTGCAGCGCCTACGGCTGGCCCAGAAGCTCGGGCTGCGGGGCCTGGCCATCTGGGCCCTGGGCGAGGAGACGCCCGCCGTCTGGAGCGTGATCGAGCAGACCTGGGGGAACAAGCCGTGATGGGCGCGGCCGCGGGCGGCGACCCGTGACGGCGGCCCCTCGGCCCCTCCCGCTGGACGAGAGGCGGCGCGCCGCCGGCGGCGGCGTGGACGGGGCCGGGCTCTGGGCGGCAACCGTGGGACGCCCCCTGACCGAGGCCTGGCGGGTGGTGGGCGCGGCATGGACTGTCTTGGCGGAGGGTTGGCCGCGCGGCTCCCGCTCCGGGGAGCCCGCCGCCGCGCGCAGCGGTGGGTTCGGCGGCTCGACCCCCCGGGGCGCCCGGCCGCCCCCTGGGAGCGATCCGGTTCCCGCGTCCGGCGCAGCGTGTCCTCTCCGCAGGCCGCGCGCCTGGGGGCAGTGGGACGGCAGTAGGCGGCCGGGCGGGACGACCCCGCCCGGCCGCCTACTCCCCGATCCGATAATTCGGGGGCTCGCGGGTGATCTGCACGTCGTGGGGGTGGCTCTCCCGCAGACCGGCGCTGGTGATCTGCATGAAGCGCGCCCGGTGGTGCAGGTCCGTGACGGTCGGCGTGCCGCAGTAGCCCATCCCCGCACGCAAGCCGCCCAGGAGCTGGAAGACCGTGTCCGCCAGCGCGCCGCGGAAGGGCACCCGTCCCTCGACGCCCTCGGGGACGAGCTTCTGGGCCCCCTCCTGGAAGTAGCGGTCGCGGCTGCCCGTCTCCAGCGCCCCCAGGGACCCCATGCCGCGAAAGGCCTTGTAGGAGCGGCCCTGGTAGATCTCCATCCCCCCCGGGCTCTCCTCGGTGCCGGCAAACAGGCTCCCGATCATGACGCTGCTGGCGCCCGCCGCCAGGGCCTTGACCAGGTCCCCCGAGTACTTGACCCCGCCATCGGCGATCACCGGCACCCCGCGCCGGGCCGCGGCGCGGCTGCACTCCCACACCGCCGTGAGTTGCGGGACGCCGACGCCGGCGACGACCCGGGTCGTGCAGATCGCCCCCGGGCCGACCCCGATCTTGACGCCGTCCACGCCGGCGGCGCAGAGCGCCTCCACGCCCTCGGCCGTGGCCACGTTCCCCGCCACCACCTGCACCCCGCTGCCGCCGAAGGCGGCCTTAACGTCGCGGGCGAAGGCCACCACCCGGGCGCTGTGGCCGTGGGCGCTGTCGACGACCAGGGCGTCCACCCCGGCCGCCACCAGGGCCTCGGCCCGCTCCAGGTTGCCCGGGGAGACCCCGACGGCCGCCGCGACCAGCAGGCGCCCCTGGGCATCCTTGGCCGAGAGGGGGTACTTGCGCGCCTTCTCGATGTCCTTGGTCGTCAGCAGACCCCGCAGGTGCCCCTCGGCGTCGACCAAGGGCAGCTTCTCGATCTTGTGGCGCGCCAGCAGGGCCGTCGCGGCCTCCAGGCTCGTCCCCACGGGTGCGGTGACGAGGCCGGAGGAGGTCATGACGGCGCCGAGGCGGCGCGCCGCATCCGTCTCGAAGCGCAGGTCGCGGTTGGTGACGATCCCCACCAGGTGCCCCGAGGGCCCGAGCTCGTCCACCACGGGCACGCCGGAGATGTGGTAGCGGGCCATCAGGGTCTGGGCGTCGGCGATGGTGTGCTCGGCGGTAAGGGCGAACGGGTCGCTGATGATCCCGAACTCCGAGCGCTTGACCTTGTCCACCTCGGTCGCCTGGGCCTCGGGGGGCAGGTTGCGGTGGATGACCCCGATCCCGCCCTCCCGCGCCAGGGCGATGGCCAGGCGGGCCTCGGTCACCGTGTCCATCGCGGCACTGACCAGGGGCACCTGCAGCTGCAGCTCGCGCGTGAAGCGCGTCCGGAGATCCGCCTCGCGCGGGTGGACCTCGGAGGCCCCGGGGATCAGCACCACATCGTCGAAGGTCAGGCCCACGCCCCCGAACTTGCCCCCGTCCGGTCCGTCCGCCGCCATGCCGCATGCCCTCCAGGCGAAAATGGATCCGGTGATTCTAGCACGACCCCTGAGGGGGGCACAACGGCCGGAGACCGTCGGAAGACCGCCGCGTCGTCGGCCGAGCGCAAGCCCCTCCCCAGCGGGGATCACCACCACTCCCCCACCGCCCCACCGCCGGTCCGCCGCCCGGCGCGCCGCCGCCGCGCGCGCCTCCCCGCAGGGCAGGCGGGACTTCGTCGAACCTCACCCTCCGCCAGCCCCTCCTCGGTGACCCCGGGCCCGACCGGCCGGGCGGGTCGCCTCCCTGGTCCGCGCCGCCATCGGCCGAGCACCAAGAGGGGGGCGGCCCTCTGGTCGCCCCCACCGTTGCGCATATAGCGTCTGTGCGTGGCCGCACGTTCCGCGGCTCAGGGTGCGGCGAACAGCCGACCCACGTCTCATCGGCCGGTGCGCAAGTGTTTCTGGACGCGACACAACAGGCGAGACGAGACTGGCCGTTCCCGGCGGGAGGCAGGGGACGGCCGGCGGACGCCGCCACCGCCCACCGGCCGT
>DAHWHV010000197.1 GCA_027335545.1 Clostridia bacterium | reverse complement strand
CCTGCCAACCGGTGTAGACGTGGGCGTCGCCGGAGCCCGGGTTCCACAGGGCCCCACAGGAGATGCCCTCGGCCCGCAGGGCCCGCAGGAACGCCCCCTTGCTCTCGCCGCGGGGCACCTCGGGCAGGAAGAAGACCACGGCGATGCCGCAGTCCCCCGCCGGGTCGGGCAGGCGGCGCAGGGCCAGCCCCGTATCGGCGATGCCCGCGCGGATCGCCGCCGCCGCCGCGCGCAACCCGGCGAGCAGCCCGCGCAACCGGCCCAGTTGCACCAGGGCGACGGCCCCCGTCAGTTCGGCCATGCGGTAGTTGTGACCCAAGAACGGCGGCTGCTCGAAGTCCGTGCGTCCGCCGGTGCCGGCCCCGTCGTGGTAGATCACGGCCCGCTCGAAGAGGCGCCGGTCGGCGGTCGTCACCATGCCGCCCTCACCGCTGGTCAGCATCTTCGAGTACTGGAAGGAGAAGCACCCCAGGTCCCCCCAGGCCCCGAGCCGGCGGCCCCGGTAGGCGCCGCCGTCGGCCTGCGCCGCGTCCTCGATCACGGTGAGCCCGTGGGCGCGGCTCACGGCCAACAGCGGGTCCATGTCCGCGGCGCCCCCGCGCATGTGGACGGGCACGACCGCCCTCGTGCGCGCGCCGATGCGCCGGGCCAGATCGTCGGGGGCCAGCGTCAGGGAGTCGTCGATCTCGGCCAGGACGGGGGTCGCCCCGACCAGGGCGACCGCCGCCGCCGTGGCCACCCAGGTGTAGGCCGGCACCACGACCTCGTCGCCGGGGCCGATCCCAGCGGCGGCCAGCGCCGTGCACAGCGCCGCCGTCCCGGAGTGGACGCCCAGGGCATGGGGCACGCCCACCTCGGCGGCGAAGGCGGCCTCCAGGCGCGCCACCTGGCTCTCGCTCTCGCCCAAGCCGTAGAAGCGGAAGAGGCGGCGGCTGCGCACGACCGCGCGGACGGCGGCCTCCTCCTCCTCGTCGATCAGGGACGCCCCGGGGAACATCGGGGGGCTCGGAGCCTTGCTCGGCGTTCCGCCGTGGATCGCCAGGGGCTCTTCGGGGCCGGCCGCAGCCGACATCGCCCGCTCATCCCTTCGCGGCGGCGGTCCCGCCGGGCACGCCGCGCGGCCGGGGGGGAACCCCAGCCCTGGCGGCAGCGACCATTGGGGCACGCCTTCGCCGACCCGCCGCCAACCCCTGCCGCCCCACCGACGGCGCGCAAGCCCGACTGCCCCGCACCGCCGCCGCATAGACATCCCCCGGCCCCTCCCCCGGGGGGGGGGCCGCGGTCGGCGGGGGGTGCGGCATGCTGGTCCTCCGGCTCGGGCCCGGCTTCCGTCGCTGGCTGGCCCTGCTCTGCGGCCTGGCCCTGCTGACCACGGTGCTCCGCTGGGGGCTGCAGCACGATACGGCGGCCATCCGCCTGACCCAGGCCCCGATCGCCCGCCTGAGCGCGGCCGGGCCCGCCGTGGCCCTGACCTTCGACGCCCCCGGGGCCGGCGCGCCGGAACTGGCCACGGCCCTGCAGGCGGCCGGGCTGCCGGCGACCGTCTTCGTCAGCGGCCGGGAGGCGGCGGCCCGGCCCCAGGACGTACGCGCCCTGAGCGCCGCCGGCCTGGAGGTGGAGACGCTGGGGTGGGGCGCGACCGCCTCACGCGCCGCCACGGCCGCCCGCCTTGAGGCGGACCTGCGGCGCGCCGTGGCGGCCGTCGGCGCCGACACCGGCGCGCCCCCGATCTTCTTCCGCCCGCCGGCGGGCCGCTACGACCCCGTCCTGCTGCGGGCCGTGGAGCGGGCCCACCTGGCCACCGTGACCTGGACGGCGCGCATCGCGGCGCCCGCCAGCGCCACCATCGCGGCCCAGGCGGCGGCCGCCCTCCAACCGGGGGCGATCCTCCTGCTGCCGGCGACCCCCGCCGGGATCGCCGCCCTGCCGGCGATCGCCACCGCCCTGCGCACGCGCGGCTACGCGCCCGTGACCCTCGACGTGCTGCTGGGCATGGCCGAGGGGGCCCAGCGGCGGGGGCTCACCCCCTGAGGGGCCGTCCCCGCCAGGGCGTGAGCCGGCGCCAGAGCAGGCGCCAGGCGGAGGCCCGGGGGATGGAGCCGGTCGCCACCAGGGGGGCCTCCGCCAGGGTCTCGCCGGCGACCTCCAGGGAGAGGTGGCCCACCACCTGCCCCGCCCGGACCGGCGCGACCAGGGCCCGCGGCAGGACGCGCCGCTCGCGCAGGCGCGGCAGTTCGTCCAGGGCCACCGGCACCGCGAGCGTGTGCCCCACCCCCACCCCGACCCGCTGCGCGGGGTCCTGGGCAGCGAGCACCGGCACACTCGCCAGCGCCCCCGCCCCCGGCGTCAACCGCACGGGGCTGAAGTGCGCATACCCCCACTGCAGCAGCCGGAGCGCGTCGCCCCAGCGGTCGTCGCTGTGGAGCACCACGGCGATCAGGCGCAGTCCGCCGCGCGTCCCGGAGGCCACCAGGCAGTTGCCCGCCGCGTTGGTCGTGCCCGTCTTGACCCCGTCCACCCAGTCGTAGGTCAGCAGGAGCCTGTTGGTGTTGTGGAGTTCGCGGCGGATCTCCTGGCGCAGGCGGTTGGTGCCGACCAGTTGCGCCTCGGCGCTGTTGACCAGGGCCGCGAAGGCCGGTAGCCGCAACCCCGCCCGGGCGATGAGCGCGAGGTCGCGGGCACTGCTGTAGTGCAGGGCCTCGGTCAGGCCGTGGGGGTTGACGAAGTGCGTGTTCCGCAGGCCCAGGGCCTGCGCCCGGGCGTTCATCAGGGTGGCGAAGGCGGGAACCGATCCGGCGACCGCCTGGGCGATGGCCACCGCCGCATCGTTGCCCGAGCGCAGCAGCAGGCCGCGCAGCAGGGCGGCCAGCGTGTAGCGGTCCCCGGCGCGCAGCCCGGCGGAGGAGCCCGGGGTCGCCGCGGCGGCCGCTGAGACGACGACCTCCTGCTGGAGGTTGCCGCGTTCCAGGGCGATGAGGGCCGTCATCATCTTCGTGGTGCTGGCCGGGGCCCGGGCCTGGTCGGCGTGGCGGCTCCAGAGGGTCCGGCCCGTGGCGGCGTCGATCAGGATCGCGGCGTCCGCCGTGACCCGCGGGCCGCCCGCGGTCAGCGCCGCCGGGGGGTAGGTCGGCAGGCCGGCCGCCAACCCGGCCGGGAAACCGCCCAGCCACACCGCCAGCAACAGGGGCAGGAAGGCAACTCTCCAGCGCATGGGGGGCAGTATGCCCCCACAGGGGTGGCGGGCCCCACCTCCCCTACCCCAGCCGGAAGTCCAGCCACTCCGGGTTGACGCCCTGTCGCGGCAGCGCCGGGCCCGTCTGGCCGTCCACCACGACGGCGGCGACCCCGGGGGCGTTGCCGATCTCCACGCGCAGGGAGTGGGACGCGCTCCACTGCACCGTCTGCCCCGCCGGGATGGTCAGGTCCACATAGGTCGCGGACCCGTCCACCCAACGCCGGGTCCAGCACGCCTGGCGGGTGGTCAGTGAGACGCGCAGCCCGCTGGCGCCCGTGATGACGTATGCCCCCTGCCACCCCAGGGCGGCGTGGCCGAAGCGCACGCCCAGCGCGACCCGGGGCTTGGGGGGCGCACCGGGCGCGGACCCGCCCGCGGCGGCCCGCGCGGCGGAGGGAGCGGACGCCGCC
>DAHWHV010000185.1 GCA_027335545.1 Clostridia bacterium | reverse complement strand
GTGCGTAGCGCGTGGGCCACCTCGCTGGCGAATTGACGCTCGCGCTCCCGGCCGGCCTCCAGCCGAGCGAGCATCGCGCGGAACGCCCCGGTCAGGGCGTCGACCTCCGCGAGGCCGGAGTCCGCCGGGGGGGCCGGCCCGGCCTCCCCGGAAGCGGCCGCGACGCGCTCGGCGAAGGCGCGTAGCGCGTCCAGCGGCCGGGTGATCGCGCGCACCGCCGTCAGGACGCCCACCAGGAGCATCAGCGCCAGCAGCCCTCCCCCCAGCAGCAGGATGCGGCCCAGGACCAGCATGACACGCGACAGGCCGAACTCCCGGCGGACGACGATCAGGCGCCACCTCGCGCCCCCGACCGGAACGGCCTGGCGGGCGTAGACGTAGGGCACGCCGCCGTACCGAAACCACCCCCGCGGCGGTCCGGCGGCCCAGCCCCCCACGGGCATGGTGGGCGGGGTCGGTCCCTTGGAGAGCTCGAACCGACCCCGCGCGTCGGTCAGCAGGGCGTAGGTCGTCCCGGTGGCGATGTCCGCGAGGTCCTCCGAGAGCGAGCGCCCGGTCGAGGCCCGCTGCTCCGCGACCAGGTCGCGGGCCACCGCCGCCGCCCGGCCCTGGACCTCGCCGATGGCCTGGCGCGTGAGCGTCCGGGCCACCATGCGGTCCACGAAGACGCCGGCGACGCTGGCCGAGACCAGCAGCAGGAACCCCAGGGCCAGCAGCAGGACGGGGGCGATGCCCAGGCGCGGGCCCTTCATGCCCGGACCTGCAGGCGGTAGCCCACGCCCCGCAGCGCCGTGATCTCCAGGGAGGCCCCCTGGAGGCGCTCCCGCAGGCGCCCCAGGGTCACGGCCACGACGTTGGACTCGCCTGCGAAGTCGTACCCCCAGGCGGCCTCGAGCAACTGCTCCCTGCCCAGGACGCGCCCCGGGTGCTCCATGAGCACCCGGAGGATGTCGAACTCGCGGCGGCTGATCGCGACCCCCTGCCCCGCGACCTCGACGCGCCGCTCCTCGGGCCAGAGGCGCACGTTGCCCACCTCCAGCACGGGGCCCGGCTCGTGGCGGGAACGGCGCACGGCGGCCCGGATGCGCGCCAGCAACTCCTCGAGCGCGAAGGGCTTGGCCAGGTAGTCGTCCGCGCCGCCGTCGAGCGCGCGCACCCGGTCCCCCACGTCCTGGCGCGCGGTCACCATGAGGATGCTCGCCGTGGTGAGCGCCCGCAGGGCGCGGCAGAGGGCGATGCCGTCCTGGTCGGGCAGGCCGATGTCCAGCAGGACCGCATCGAACCGGCCGGAGAGCACCTGGCGGTGGGCCTCGGCGGCCGTCCGGGCCCAGGTCGTGCTCCAGCCGGCATGGGTCAGTTCGCTGCGCATCCACGCGGCGAGTTCAGCGTGGTCCTCGACGACCAGGATGGAGAGGCCGGGGCTCATCGGCCCACCCCCGCGCGGATGCCCAGCACCCGACCGGTGCGGCCGACCGTGACGTCCACGCGTGCCGACGTGGGCTCCAGGACCCGCACCCGGTAGGACCAGAGCCCACGATCGGTCGGTTCCGTGCGGGTCACGGCGAGGGCCTCGCCGCCGCCGACGGCGCGGACGGCGATGGCCTCGGCCGTCGGCGCGGCGATCGGGCCCGCGGCGCCGGGCGGCGCGGCCGTCCCGGAGGCCCCGGCGGGCGCCGTGGCTTGGGGGATCACGGCGACGACGCGCCCGGAGGAGGGCGAGACGAGCACCTGGACCAGCGTCGCCGCGGCGGGGTGGCCCGTCTCGGCCGCGCTGTGGGCCGCTGGCCGGATGGCGAAGGCGTACAGGGGGCGGTGACGGCGCACCGTCGTCTCGGCCGTCAACAGCTGCCCCCCCCCGACGGCGGCGAGGGCGGCCGCCTGGGCCCGCGCGCGGCCCACCGGCACGGTGGGCGCCGGCCGGGGCGCGCCGTGCCAGACCAGGTAGGCGGGGAGGAGCACGGCGGCCGTGAGGCCCCCGGCGAAGAGCAACAACTGCCGCGCCGTGCGGTGCACTCCCCTGCCCCTCCCCGGCCCCTCCCCGGCCCCTCCCCGGCCCCTCCCCGGC
>DAHWHV010000017.1 GCA_027335545.1 Clostridia bacterium | reverse complement strand
GCCGTCCCGGCCCCCGGGGCGCAGCGCGAGGAAGTGGCGGCCCCTACGGCCGCGCCGGCCCGCCCCGGCTCTGCCCGCGTCGCCCCGCAGCCGCGCGCGCCCGCGCTGGACGAGAGCTTGGCGCAACTGGCGCGGGAACTGGGTGTGGACGTCAACGAGGACCGCTGGTTCCGGCAGGCGCTCTACCACACCTCCTATGTCAACGAGCGTGGTCTGAGCGGCATTTCTTCCAATGAGCGGCTGGAGTTCCTGGGGGACGCCGTCCTGGACCTCGCCGTCGCGCAGTACCTGTTCGAGCGCTTCCCGCAGATGCCAGAGGGGGATCTCTCCCGCCTGCGGTCGGCCGTGGTCCGGGCCTCCACCCTGGCCACCCGTTCCAAGGCGCTGGGGCTCGGCCGCTTCGCGCTATTGGGTAAGGGCGAGGAGCGCAACGGAGGGCGGAAGCGGCCCAACTTCCTGGCCGACCTCTACGAAGCGGTGGTGGGCGCGATCTTCCTGGACCAGGGCATCGGCGCGGCGACGGAGTTCGTCTTGCGTTCGCTGCGCCCGGACCTGGAGGCCGCGTCCGACGGTTACGAACACGCCAACTACAAGGCCAAGCTCCAGGACGCGGTGCAGCGCTCGGCGATCGGCCCGATCGCCTACCACGTCCTCTCGATGGAAGGGCTGGAACACGCCCGCGTCTGGCAGTGCGAGGTACGCGTCGGCGGGCGCCGCGTGGGGATGGGGCGGGGGCGGACCAAGCGCGCGGCGGAGCAGGAGGCGGCGCGCGAGGCGCTGCTGCGCGGTTGGAGCCACGCGGAGGTCTAGCAGGCGCGTGCCCCGCACGCCCGTGGGAGTCGGCCATGCCGGCGGGCCGGCACCACGCGGCGGGAAAAAGGCGGGACCGGCTGGGGCGCCGCCAGCCAGTGGCTCGCTGCGGGCACACCGAACAGCGGTAGTGGGCCGGATCGGCGTTTTCGCAGGATCACGCGGGGGGAGAGCGGGGTAGGCGCCGGGTACCGCCGGGCCGCCGGTGGATCGGGTGTGGCCCGGGCGAGGGCCCACGGTGGATCGGGCGCCGCCCCGGCGAGGGCCCACGGGTGCACGCATCCAGGGCCTCGGCCCGCGGCCGATGGCCGGCGGCGCGGCACGGTGCCCCGCGCCGGCCGCGGCGTGGGGCGGGGAACCGAAGCGGCGGGGGGGTGCGCGATGATCCTGCGCCGGGTCGAACTCATGGGCTTCAAGTCCTTCGCCGACCGGACGAGCATCGAGTTTGGCCCGGGCATCTCCGCCATCGTCGGGCCCAACGGCAGCGGCAAGAGCAACGTCGTGGACGCCGTCCGCTGGGTGCTCGGTGAGGGCTCGGCCCGGGCGCTACGGGGCCAGCGCATGGAGGACGTGATCTTTGGCGGCACCCCCCGCCGGCGGCCGGTGCCCCTGGCAGAGGTTACCCTGACCCTGGACAACGCCGACGGAACGCTGCCCGTGGCGTTCGCCGAGGTCAGCGTCACCCGGCGGCTCGACCGGAACGCCAGTGGCGAGTACCTCATCAATCGCCGTCCCTGCCGCCTGCGCGACGTGCAGGAACTCTTCGCGGGCACGGGCCTGGGGCGCAACTCCTTCGCCCTGCTGGGCCAGGGGGAGGTGGAGGAGGCCCTGCGCGCCCGGCCCGCGGAACGCCGGGCCATGGTCGAGGAGGCCGCGGGCGTGAGCCGCTTCCAGATGCGCCTCCACGAGGGGCGGCGGCGGCTCCAGGGGGCGGCGACGCACGAGCAGCGCCTGGCCGACATCGTCCAGGAGCGGCAGCGCGGGCTGGGGCAGTTGGCTCGCCAGGCGGAGCGCGCCGAACGGCACAGCGGGTTGTCGGCCGAGTTGCGGCGGCTGGAACTCGGGATCGCGGCCCGCGAGTGGAGGGCGGTCGAGGCGCAGCGTGCCGCCGCGCAGTCGGCTGCGGAGACGGCCGGGGACGAAGCCGAGGCGCTGCAGGAGGAATTGGTGCGCGTCGGGGAGCGCCAGCGCGAGGCGGCTGCGGCGCTCGCTGACGCGCGCGCCGAGGCGGAGGCCGCCGGCACCCAGCACCAGGAGGCACGGCGGGCGTTGGAGCGCGCCCGCCAGGAGGTGGAGATGGCCCGGCGTTTGGCCGAGGCCGCTCACCAGCAGGCCGCCCGGGCCGCGGCCCACGGCCGGGACCTGCGCGCGCGCCGCGCGGCCGTGGAGGCGGAGGTGGCCACGGCCGGGGAGACGGCCG
>DAHWHV010000158.1 GCA_027335545.1 Clostridia bacterium | reverse complement strand
GCCGCGCACACCGCGGGCCCTAGGCCAGCGTGACCTCACGCTTGCG
This sequence comes from Clostridia bacterium, assembly GCA_027335545.1. The sequence goes on along the minus strand of DAHWHV010000158.1, from coordinate 4,825 downwards.
CAGGGCCTCGTACTGGGCCTCCACGAGCTTGGCGTAGATGCCCCCCCGCTGCAGCAACTCCTCGTGGGTGCCCACCTCGGAGATCTTGCCGTGGTCCAGGACCACCAGGCGTGTGGCGTGGCGCAGGGTGGAGAGGCGGTGGGCGATGGCGAAGGTGGTGCGCCCCTTCACCAACCGCGCCACGGCCTGTTGGATCTGGCGCTCGGTCTGGGTGTCCACGGAGGCGGTGGCCTCGTCGAGGATCAGGATGCGCGGGTCGTGCAGCACCGCCCGGGCGATCGTCACGCGCTGCCGCTCCCCGCCGGAGAGCCGGTGGCCGTGCCAGCCCACCTTGCTGTCGTAGCCGTCCGGCAGCCGGACGATGAAGTCGTGCGCGTTGGCCGTCTTGGCGGCCCGCATCACGTCCAGGCGCGTGGCCCCCGGCTTGCCGTAGGCGATGTTCTCCGCGATCGTGCCGTCGAAGAGGATGGTGTCCTGCATCACCAACCCGACCTGGCGGCGCAGGTCGTCGCGGGCGATGGTCCGGATGTCCACCCCGTCGATCAGGATGCGGCCCCCGTCGGTGTCGTAGAGGCGGGTGAGCAGCTGGATGAAGGTGGACTTGCCGGCGCCGGTGTGGCCGACCAGACCGATCATCTCCCCGGCCTCCACCTCCAGGCTGATCCCCTTGAGCACGGGGGAGGCCGCGGCGTAGCCGAACTCCACGTTCTCGAAGGTCACGCGGCCCTCGAGGCGGGGGAGGGCGACGGGCGACACCGCATCGCGCACGTCCGGCTCCGCGTCGAGCACCTCGAAGACGCGCTCGGCGGAGGTCATCGAGGTCGCATAGTAGTTGGCCAGGTTGGCGAACCAGCCCAGGGGACCCGTGAACATCCCCATGTAGCCCATGAAGGCCATCATCTCGGGGAAGGTCAGCCGACCCGCGGCGATGGCCCGCCCGCCGAAGTACCACAGCAGCAGGCCGCCCAGGCCGCCGATGAAGGCGAAGGCCGGGAAGATCGTCTGCCACATGTACTGGACCTGGACGTTCCGACTGACGAGTTCCTCGTTGACGTCCCCGAACCGGTCGACCTCCCGTGCCTCCTGGCCGAAGGCCTTGACCACCCGGATGCCGGAGAGCACGTCGTCGATCACCACGTTCAGTTTGCCGATGGTCTGCCAGAGGCGCCGGTCCACCTTGCGGATCAGGGGCCAGAAGATGTAGCGGGCGATGATCATGGACGGGGCCGGCAGCAGGACGACGATCGTCAGGCGCCAGTTCATGCTGGCCATGATCACGACCGAGCCGAGCAGCCGTAGGCTGTTGGGGATGAAGAACGGGATGCCGTCGATCAGGAACTGTTGCACGCGCTGCGTGTCGTTGTTGATGCGCGCCATCAGCTGACCGATCTGCATGCGGTCGAAGTACCCCAGGCTCTGCCTCTGCAGGGCCCCCCACACCCGCCCCCGCAGGTCGCCGATGATGCGGGAGGCCACCCAGACCCCCAGGCGGGCCTGGACCACGCCGATGAACTGGTTGCTGGCGTTGATCGCCAGCAACATGAGCACGAACACGCCGAGGGCGTCGACCGAGATGGGCGGGTGGATGAGGTTCTTGGTCATCAGGCGGTTGATCTGGGGCGGCAGCAGGGCGACCAGGCTCGTGAACACGACCAGGGACGCCGAGGCGGCCATGCGCCAGCCGTAGGGGCGGGCGAAGCCCAGCAGGCGGCGCAGCGCGGCGCCGCGGTCCAGGCAGGCGCCGCAGACCTTGGTGTCCTCGCTGAGGCGGCGGCCGCATTTGGGGCAGTAGTACGGCAGGTCCTCGGGGTTGACCTGGAGGGGTTCCCCCTTGGCCAGGCGCTCGATGTTGCGGGCGGCGATCGCCAGGTGGCGCGTCAGGGTGCCCGTGAGGCGCAGGACGGGGAGCTTGACGCCGCGCCGGCGCCCGCCGCCGGCCGGGGCGTCCGCGCCTGCGGGGGCCCCCGTCCCCTGGGCCTCCGTCCCCTGGGCATCCGCCCCCTGGGCCTCGGCTGCCGGTGACCCGGGCTCCGCCCGTGCGACCTCCAGCACCAGGACCGCCGCCCCGACCTCGTGCCGGAGCTTGCACGAGCGGATCTGATCCAGGGGGAAGCGCTGCAGCACCTGCGCCCCTGGGGGCGGGGGGGCGGCCAGCAGCAGGTGCGTGCCGTCCCACATTTCGGCGCGGCTGCGCCGCAGGTAGGGGCCCTGGACAGACGGCCAGACGCCGTCGGCGGCCTGGATCAGCACCTCGCCGTCGCGCACGACCAGCCAGCGGCGGCCGAAGCGCCCGTCCTCCGTGAGGTCCGTGCCCGCGCAGAGGCAGGGCGGCTCGCTGCAGGGCGCCGCCGGCAGGCCATCCCGGTCCGGCGCGCGCACATCCCGTCGGTCAGCAGGCAAGGGCCCAAACCCCCTCCGTCGGTGCCGCGGGACCCGGGGCGGCACGCCCGCTCCGTCTCCAGGGATGCTCGCCCCGTCCGCCCCTCGAGTCGTCCGCGGACGCCCGGTCCCCCGGCCGACCCCCGCGTCGCTCCGCGTCCCCCACGCCGGATGTCCCATCACCACCCATCCTCCCATCGGCGCGGGGCCCCCAACGCCACGCTCAAGGCGCAGGCAGACCGGCAGATCCGGCCGCGGGCGGAGGGGCATCTGGAGGGGGCATGGGGATGTGGGGGGTGTTGCGGGAAGGGCGCCTTGATCTTTGGCGCCCCCCTCGGGTGGGGAGGGATCGAACGCTCCGGGACCGCCTGCCCGGGGCCACGTCCCCTCTGGGGGCGGTGCCGTGGTCGCCTGGGGGGCGCGAAGGCCAAATCGATCTCGCGCTGAGTCTGCACCCGGTGACTGGGGGTGCGCAACCCCCAATGCGGCAAAAAGTCAGATCTCCGGGCGCCCGTGGCGGCGGCCGCACGCCCGGCGCGGGAGGGGGCGCCCGCGGCCACGAACCCCTGCCCCCGTCGCCGCGCCGCGCGCGGGCCGGGGCGGTCCCGGCCGGTCTCCGGCCTCCCCGGCTGTGCCGGCGTCCGACCCGCCCGGACCCGCCGCCCCGCGGGGTCCGGTTTCCCTGCGGAGCCCGGATGCGCCGGGGCTGGAGTCGGCTCCCCCCCGCCCCGACCCCTATGCCGGGAGGTGTCCCCCCTGACCACGCTGACCACGCTCTCCGCCGATGTCGCCATCGTGGGGGGTGGCCTCGGCGGCTGTGCCGCGGCGCTGGCGGCCGCCGACCTGGGGTGCAGCGTCGTGCTCAGCGAGGAGACGGCCTGGCTCGGCGGTCAGCTGACCAGCCAGGCGGTCCCCCCTGACGAGCACCCCTGGATCGAGTCCTTTGGGGCGACCGCCTCGTACCGGTCGCTGCGCGCCGGCATCCGGGCCTACTACCGCCGCCACCTCCCCCTCTCGGCGGAGGCGCGCGCCGAGCGCTGGCTCAACCCCGGCGGGGGAGGGGTCAGCCGCCTCTGCCACGACCCGCGCGTCGCCGTCGCCGTCTTGGACCAGTTGCTGGCGCGGCACGTGCTGACGGGCCGCATCCGGGTCCTGCGCCGCCACCGCGTGAGCGCGGCCGTCGTGCGGGGGGACCTGGTCGCGGGGGTGTCCATGCGCGACCTGGAGGGCGGGGCCAGGCGCGAACTGTGCGCCCCCTACTTCCTGGATGCCACCGAGCTCGGCGACCTGCTGCCCCTGGCCGGCGCCGAGCACGTCCTGGGCGCCGAGGCCCGCTCCGAGACGGGGGAGCCCCACGCCGCGGAGCGGGCGGACGCGGGCAACCAGCAGGCCGCCACGGTCTGCTTCGCCATGGAGCATCGCCCCGGGGAGGACCACACCATCGCGCGCCCGGCCGAGTACGCCTTCTGGCGGGACCACCGGCCGCCGGCCTGGCCCGGCCCGCTGCTCGGCTGGACGACGCCCGACCCCCGCACCCTGCGCCCCGTGGAGCGCGCCCTCTTCCCGACGCCGGGGCGCCCCTCGCTCTGGCTCTACCGCCGCATCCTGGACGCCGCGCGCCTGTTGCCCGCCGCCGGCGCCGGCGACGTCACGCTGGTGAACTGGCCGCAGAACGACTACTGGCTGGGCCCGATCTGCGGCGTGAGCGCGGAGGAGGCCGCGCGCCACCTGGCCGGGGCCAGGGGTCTCAGCCTCTCCCTGCTGTACTGGCTGCAGACCGAGGCCCCGCGTCCGGACGGCGGGGTGGGCTACCCGGGGCTGCGGCTGCGGCCGGACGTGGTGGGGGAGACCGCGGACGGGTTGGCCATGGCCCCGTACGTGCGGGAGGCGCGGCGCATCCGGGCCGAGTGCACGGTGCGCGAGCAGGACGTGGCCAGCGCCCTGCGGCCGCAGGGACCGCTGCCCTTCGCCGACTCGGTCGGCGTCGGCTGCTACCGTATCGACCTGCACCCGAGCACGGCCGGGGACCCGTACATCGACGTGGGGGCCTGGCCCTTCCAGATCCCGCTGGGGGCGCTGCTGCCCGTGCGCCTGGACAACCTCCTGCCCGCCGCCAAGAACATCGGCGTGACGCACGTGACCCAGGGCTGTTACCGCCTGCACCCGGTGGAGTGGAACGTGGGCGAGGCGGCGGGGGCCCTGGCCGCCTTCTGCCTGCGCCGCGCCGTGCGCCCGCGCCAGGTGCGGGCGGACGCCGAGCTACTGGCGGACTTCCAGCGGGTGCTGCGCGCCCGGGGGGTGGAGTTGGAGTGGCCCGCGCTGCACCCGGTCTGAGCGGGAAGCCCGGGCGGGGGTCCAACCGCCGGCCGGGCGCGGGTGGGCCGGGCTCGCCCCGCCCTGCGCGGCCGGCCCGGGTCGCCAGCTGTGCGGCGGCACGGGGGGCTCC
>DAHWHV010000080.1 GCA_027335545.1 Clostridia bacterium | reverse complement strand
AGGACGGCGCCGATCGCGGCGGCGAGCCGATCCCAGTCCTCCGCCGCCAGGCTCGGCGGTGTGCGGGCCGGATGGAGCCCGGCCCGGTGCAGGGCCTCGTCGGCATAGATGTTGCCGAGTCCCGCCACCAGGTCCTGCCGCAGGAGCAACGCCTTAAGCGGGGAGGATCGCCCGGCGAGCAGGGCGCGCAGGTCCCCCGCTTCCAGGCCGTCCTCCAGCGGATCGCGCCCAGCGGGCAGGTGCGCGGTGAGTTCTGTGGGCACGGCGAGCGCGAAGCGCCCGAACTTGCGCACATCGTAGAAGCCCAGGCGCCCCGCGGGGCCGCCCGCCCCGGCCAGGTGCAGCATCGCATGCGTGTGGGCCGCCGCCAGGGACCAGCGCGCCCCGGGCGGGACGTGGACCAGGCGCCCGGTCATGCGCAGGTGGGCGATCAGGCGCAGGGGCGGGGCGCCCGCGCGCTCCAGCGCGAACACCAGGTACTTGCCCCGGCGGCCGATACCGGCGATGGTGCGGCCCGTCAGTCGCCGCGCGAAACGGCGAGGGTCCTCCCCACCCGTCACGTGCGGGCGGCGGATCTCCGCGCGGGCGATCGTCTGGCCCTCCAGGACCGGCAGCAGCATGCGCCGGACCGTCTCGACCTCGGGCAGTTCCGGCAAGCGGTGACACCTCCGTGGGGACCCGAGGGGGACATCCCGGAAGGGAGCGGCCGGCGCGCGCGCTTCGCCCCGGGCGCCCACACCGCCCCGCCGGGAGGCGTCTCTCCGCGCCCCGGCTCCCAACGGGCAGCCGCGTACCAGTGCGGCGAGGTCCGGTCCGGGCGGGTCCGCGCCGGTAGGAACCGCGCCCGGCGGCAGGGGCTCCACATCGGCGAGCCGCCAGCAACAGCGCGGCCGCGGCTCGCCGAGCGCTGGACGGCCGTGCGCGCCCACCTGGAGGCCGGGCGTGAGTGAGACCGCTGGGAGGGCCCCGTGTCGCGGGCAGGGCGGAGCCCCGGCGACACGAAGAAGTGGGTATGGCCAGCGGCACGCGCCCCGTCACGCTCGACGACATCCTCAACACCCGGACCTTGCCCCCACAACGAGCGGTGGCGCTGGCGCCGGTGGGAGACCTCGTGGCCGTCGCCCTGCGCCGCGAGGGCGACAGCGCGGTCCAGGACAGCCCCGTCCCGCCGAACTGGGCGAACTGCCGGCTGAGTGTTCACGACCCGGACGGCCGCTTCCTGGTCGCGCTGGCACCCCACACCTACGCAGCATGGGGCCCCGTGTGGAGCCCGGACGGGATGCGGTTGGCGTTCCTGGCGGCGGACACGTCTGCAGCGTCGCCGGGGCTCTGGATGTGGGAACGCGGTACGCCTGGCGCACGCCGCCTTGACACGCCACCGGCAGTCCCGCACGAGGCGCTGCACTGGTTCCCGGACGGCCGACGGTTGTGTGTGGGGTTCATGCGGCCGGCCCGAGAGCCGGAGGCCGCCTTGGGCCCATCTGTCTTTCGGTCGCCCGTGCGTCAGGGCACCGCACCGGCGGCCTGGTTTGACGGGTGGTTGGGGGCGGTTCCGGTGGATGGGGGCGAGATCGCACCTTTGGTCGTCGGCGTCTCGGCCTTCGCGGGGATGCCCGCGCCACTCGACCATCCCGAGCGTGCCGGCCAGTCGGTCGCCTGGTGCGAGACCGGCCAGGGGGGCATGGGGGCGCCGCCCTGGGAACGGCCTGAACGCTACGTGGTCAACTCCCCCGTCTTCGCCCTGGACCGGATCCATACACCCCTGCTGCTCCTGGCCGGCGACCGGGATCCGGGGGTGCCCTGGTCCCAGTCCGGAGAGGTCTACGTGGGGCTGAACCGCCTGGGCCGGACCTGCGAACTCGCGGTCTATCGAGGGGAAGGCCACACCGTCAGGGGCTGGCAGGAAACCAACCGGCGGGACGCGGTCACACGGATCCTGCGTTGGCTGGACACGCACCTCGGGAGGTGAGCCGCTCCGGACCGCACGTGGCGGCAGGACCCCCGGAAACTTCGAGGGCGCCGGCGACGAGTCCGTCAAGGCAACTGTCGAGGCCGGAGGGCGAAAGGGGTGGGCGAGTCCCGGCGAAGGGCTCTCCACCCACGAGCGCACCGAGAGTGGCCGTCTCGACGCCGCCCGCGAGGAGGTGATGTTCAGTTATCGGTAAGGGCTGGGGATCAACCTCTCGCAGCGTTGGGGGGACGATGACGGATGCCGCCCGCGCGCCGGGTCTGGCGGGTGCGCAACCTGACCCTCGGGCAGGAGTTGGCGGGCGCGGCGGATCTGGCCCGCGGTCTCTGGCAACGCGCCCGCGGCCTGCTCGGGCGCCGGGGGCTGGCCCGGGGCGAAGGCCTGATCATCCAGCCCTGCGACAGCGTGCACACGCTGGGGATGCGCTTTCCGCTCGACGCGCTGTACGTGGGGGGCGGCCCTGATGGCGGCAAGGTCCTGCGGGTCTGCCGCCTCCCCCCTTGGCGCGTGGGACCATGGGTCCGCGGCGCGCGCACCGTGGTGGAGCTGCCGGCGGGGGCGGCCGGCGCCACGCGCCCCGGCGACGAACTGCGCTGGGAGGAGGCGCCTTGAGGTGTTGGATCTCGGCCGGGCCAGGAGCACGAACGTCGCGGCGGGGTGCCTTGGCGCGAGGCCCTTGCCGGCACCGGCGGCGCTCGCCGCCCCCCAGCCCCCCCGGGGCAGCGGTAGGCGCGGGCCGGGCGGCCAACGGCCCCGCCCCCGCTACCGGGCCACCGGTGGCGGCGCGGCACGCAAGAGGCGGGCCAGCGGCAGGGCCACCAGCACGTTCTGCGCCC
>DAHWHV010000071.1 GCA_027335545.1 Clostridia bacterium | reverse complement strand
CGGCGGGCGGCGTGGCCGGCCCCTCCTCGGCAACCGGCGCCGCGCCGGCCACGCCATCCACGCTGGCCGGTGCAGTCGCCGTCGTCGCCGTGCGTACGGGCTTGGCCGACGGGGCCTGGACCCAGGTGTTGGCGGGGCTGCAGCCGGGCGCCGTCGTCCTGCTCCCGGGCACGGGCAGCTACCTGGCGGCCGGGGACCGCGTGGACGTGACCCTGACCCACATACCGTCCCCCAAGGCCTTCCCCGGGGCGGCGGCCGCGGCTCAGGGCGGGACCGGGGTCGCCCCCGGAGGCGCCGCGGCAAACTCCGACGGGGGCGCGTCGCCGGGCGGGATCGGCGCGACCCCCGCCGGCCAAGGCGCCCCTGGCGCTCAGGGCGCCGGTGGGGCGGGATGAATCTCACGAAGGTCGCCATCCTCCGCCCCGTGACGATGCTGATGGTCATCGGCGCCCTGGTCGTCGCCGGGGTGATGTCCTTCGCCCGCCTGCCCGTGCGGCGCCTCCCCAATGTGGACTTTCCGTTCGTGCGGGCGACGATCGCCTACCCCGGGGCCAGCCCCGGAGACATCGAGCGGTTGGTCGTGGCCCCGATGGAGCAGGCCCTCTCCAACGTGACAGGCGTCACGAACATGACGGCGATCGCCGCACCGGGCCGCGGCACGGTCTCGTTGCAGTTCGTCAACGGGACCGACACCAGCATCGCCTCCGTGGACATCTCGCAGGCGCTGGCCCGAGCGGGCCGTTCCTTTCCGCCCGGGTCGCTCCCACCGGTGGTCACCGCTGCCAACCCCGCAGCCCTGCCCCTGATGAACATCGCGATGTCCGGGGCGTTGACCCAGGCGCAGCTGTACAGCCTGGCCACGACGGAGGTGGCCCCTGTCCTCGACCAGGTCGCGGGCGTCGCCTCCGTGAACGTGGTGGGCGGCCGGCAGAGCCAACTCAACGTGCAGGTCGACCCGGCGGCGATGCAGGAGTACCGCGTCACCCTCTCCCAGATCACCGCGGCGCTCGCGGCCGGGAACCGGAGCGTGCCGGCGGGTTCCGTGGTGCAAAACGGCACCACCTACCTCACCCGCACGTCCGGGATGTTCCAGTCGGCGAGCCAGGTCGGCCAGGTGGTGGTGGCCAAGCGACCGGGCGGTGACGTCTCTCTCCGCGATGTGGCCAAGGTGTCCATGGGCTTCGCCCAGCGCGGGAGCGTCGCGGAACTCAACGGGCAGCCTGCGGTGGGCCTGGTGCTCACGGCGCAGAGCACCGCCAACTCCCTGGCGGTGAACAACGCGGTCCAGGCAGCGCTGGCGCGCGTGCAGCCCTCGCTCCCCCCCGGAACCCACTTCGCGGTCGTCGGCAACATCACGCGCTTCACCCGGGCCTCGTTGCATGACGTGCTCTTCGACCTCGCCCTGGCGGTCCTGGTCACCGGTGTCGTGCTCATGCTCTTCCTGCATCGGGTGCAGAACACCGTCATCGTCCTGCTGGCGATCCCGACCTCCTTGATCGCGACCTTCACGGTCATGTACGCCCTGCACTTCAGCCTCGACCTCATCTCCCTGATGGCCCTCTCCCTGCTGATCGGCATCCTGGTCGACGACGCCATCGTCGTCCTGGAGAACATCAACCGCCACCTCTCCCTCGGCGCGGCGGTGCGAGAGGCGGCGTACCGGGGGCGGATGGAGATCGGCGCCGCCGCCGTGGCGATCACCCTGACCGACGTCGTGGTGTATGGACCGACCGCCTTCGTCAGCGGGAACGTGGGCCAGTTGTTCCGCGAGTTCGGCCTGACCATCACCGCCGCCACCCTGATCTCACTCTTCATCTCCTTCACGCTGACCCCGCTCCTGGCTTCGCTCTGGTTGCGGCCCGCGGGGCCCGCCGGCGCCGGGGAGGGCGCGGACGCCGCACCCCCCAGTGCGGGCCGCGTGCGCCCGCTGGCCGCGGCCGGGGCGCGCTTCATCCAGGCCTGGGAGCGGGCGTACGAGGCCTTGCTCGGCCTGTACAGCCGGCTGCTGGCCGTGGCCCTGCGCCGCCGCGGCTGGGTCCTGCTGGTGGGCGTGGGGGCGCTGGCCTTCAGCCTGGCCGCGGTCCCCCTCGGCCTGGTCGGCACGACCTTCACGCCCAAAGAGGACATCGGCACCTTCACCGTGCAACTCCGCTTCCCGCCCTCGGTCACCCTGGCCACGAGCCAGGCGGACGTCCACTCCCTGGCCGCGGACATCGGCCGGTGGCCGGGGGTGACCGACGTCTATGACTCCGCGGGGTTCGGGGGGGGGGTGGGCGCGGGCGCGGGGGTCGGTCAGATCACCGTCGATCTGCTGCCCAAGGGGCAGCGCCCCAACCTCTTCACCTACTACGAGCCGCGCGTGCAGAAGCTCGCCAAGGGCTTCGCCGGGATGCAGGCCCACGTCGCGGTCCAGAACCCCCTGGTGCAGGCCGGCGGCCGGGCGCTGCAGCTCCAACTGACGGGGCCATCGCTCCCCACTCTCCAGGCGCTCGCCGCTCAGGTCGCGCAGCGGCTGCAGACGCTGCCGGGCGTCTTCAACGTCAGCAGCAACGCCCTCAAGCCCAGCCCCCAGCTCAGCCTCACCCTCTCCAGATCGGCCGCCTCCTACCTGGGCGTCTCCCCGAGCGCCGTCGGGGCGGCGGTCGCCGCAGCGGTCGGCGGCAAGGTGGTGACCTACCTGCAACCCTCCAGCAACGCCCCGCAGATCCCGATCTATGTGCAACTGCTGCATGGCTCGACCCTCAACAACCAGCAGTTGCGCGACCTGCCCAGCCCCACCCCCCACGGGCTGGTCCCCCTCCAGCAGCTGATGCACATCACGCACACGGTGGCGCCGGCGCAACTGCTCTTCGTCAACCGGCAACTGACCGTGAGCGTCCTGGCCAGCGTGGCCAGCAACGACCTGGGGAGGGTCGCCGTCGAGGCGGCGGTCGCGATGCACGGCGTGCACCTGCCCGCGGGCTATGCCTACACCTTCGGGGGCCAGGTCTCGCAGCAGCACGCGGCCTTCGCCCCGCTGCTGCAGGCCTTCGCCCTCTCGATCCTGCTCATGTACATGCTGCTGGCCGCCCTCTATGAGTCCCTGCTCTACCCCCTGATCCTGCTGCTGACGCTGCCGCTGGCGACGTTCGGGGCGATGCTCGGCCTGGCGGTGACCGGCCAGACCCTGAACATCTTCTCCTTCATCGGGCTGATCATGATGGTTGGGCTGGTCGCCAAGAACGCCATCCTGCTCATCGACTACACCAACACCCTCCGCCGCCAAGGGACGGAACTGTATGCGGCGCTGCTGGAGGCCGGGCGGGTCCGGCTGCGGCCCATCCTGATGACCACGACCACGATGGTGGGCTCGATGCTGCCGCTGGCGCTCAGCAACGGCGCCGGTTCCGAGGATCGCCAGCCCATGGCCATCGTGGTCAGCGGCGGCGTCCTCACCTCCACCCTGCTCACGCTCGTGGTGGTGCCGGTCCTGTACAGCCTGTTCACCGAACTCGCGGAGTCGGTGGGGAGGCGCCGCCGGTGGCTGCGCGCGGAATCCGCCGGCGCGACCGAGGGCTCCCCGCTGCCAGGGGGGGCCGACTAGGGCGGTGCTGCCAGAGCGCGCTCTGGCAGCACCGCCTTCCGGATGCTGTGGTCCGCGTTCCTCGTGACCCACCGCCCCTGGTGGGGGAGGGGCTGCCTGCGGCTGGCCGGACCGGCCTCCCAGTCCCAGGTGGGCGCTGCAAACGTTCCTCCGTTGCAGCGCCCACGCCCGCAGTCGGTGTGGGGGCCACAGGGTCCGCCCACCCCTTGTGGTCCCGGGGCTCCCTCGGCTCCTTGCTGTTGCGTGCCACTGGGTCTGGCGCGGTGCCGTTCGGCCTGAGGCGTCGCAGTCTCACGACCGGGCTGGTGCGGGCGAAGCCGGACCCTGGCCGCCGAGTGGCGGGTGCCCCAGGCGGCTCATGCCTGGGTGCCTCTCGGAGCCGCCGTGCCGCCCGAGAGCGTGTCCGCAAAGGCTCGGTGGCAAGGGCACATCCGCCGGCCGCCGAATGCGGGACCCACCCCCGGCAACCTGCGCAAGACGCCACATCCTGCCTTGCCCTCCTCGCCGCATTCAGCGACCGCGCACGTCCCCCCGGGACCCGCCGGGGCTGCGGGCCGCCCGGGCGGCGGCCCGCGGCCCCCCCCTACGCAGAGGCGCGGAGCACGCGCTCGACCAGTTCCATGGACTTGAGGGCGTCTCCGAAGTGGTTGCAGGGGAGCGTCCGCGTCTGGACGCAGTCGATGAAGTGGCGCGCCTCGTGCCAGAACCCGAGCCAGAGTTCAGGCCGGTCGTCGGGGGCGTCCGGAGGGCCGAAGGATCGGGAGGGACGGAGTTGCGGGGCGCCGTTATCGGCGACGAACAGCGCGTCGGCGTCGGGGTCGACCTCGGCGGTCGCGCCGCGCCCGTGCATCTCCACCCGGAAGAGGCGCCGCCCGGTGGCGTAGTCGGAGCGCCAGATGCCCACGGCGCCGCTCTGAAAGGAGATCAGGGCGGTCAGCGAGTCGGGGAACGGTCCGGGGTGCCAGTGGTTACGAACCTCGCCGCTGACCCAGCGCACCTCGCCGCCCAGGAAGCGCAGGAGGTCCGCAGCGTGGATGCCGTCCACCGTGAACAGGTCGATGACGCCGCCGTACTCGGCCGCCGGACGCGTCAGGGCCTGGCACTTCAGGAAGCTGACCGTGATGTGGTGGATCGGCCCGCGTTCCTGCAGGCGCCCGCGCAGCTCGGTGAGGGCCGGCACGAAGCGCCGCTGGAAGCCGACGGCGGTCAGGCAGTGGCGCGCCTCCGCGCGGTGCGCCAGGCCGCGGGCCTGCCAGGTGGTGAGGCCGAGGGGCTTCTCCACGAAGAGGTGCCGGCCCTGGTCCAGGACCACCCCGGCCGGTTCCATCAGGTGCTGGGGCGGCATGACGACGTAGACGACCTCCGGGTCGGTCTCCGCCAGCATCTGCCGGAAGTCCCCATAGCTGGCGGGGATGCCGAAGCGCTGGGCCGCGGCCGCCGCGCGCTCCGGCACCAGGTCCGCGACCGCGACCAGTTCCACGTCCGGGAGGCTGCGCAGCGAGGGGTAGTGGAAGCGGGTCGACAGGTGTCCGGCGCCGATCAGGGCCACGCGCACGGTTCTCTGGTGGGGCACATCCATAACCCCCTTTTGCCACGGCCGGGGAGGGACGCCGGGTGCGCGAAGGGGCCAGGCGGGGGCCCGGGTTGCCGACGGCGAGGCGGTGGTCCGTCGTACATCCCCGCGGGCGTCCCGCGCCGGCCGGTGGCGCCGCCGGGGGTCCGCACCCGCTCATGCTGAGGTGCCACACCGACCCCGCCGATTCCTGCAGCCAGCCGTCGCTGGCCCCGGCCCGAAGAGGCCCCGCGGGGACGGCGGGGTAGCCCCGCGGGGCTGCGGCCGCCGCGCGACCAGGGGCGGGCCATGCGCGGCAGGCCTGGGTCGTACGGGGGAGAAGGGGCAGCGGGAAGGGGCGCCGACACGGCTCTGGGGGCGCGACCAGGGGGCCGCGGCGGGCGGTCTTGGGGCGGCGGGCCCTCGGCCCCTGCGGGCTGCAGGGGTGGCGGCCTCTGCCGCTGCCCCGCCGGGGAGCCAGGGGATGGCCGCGGCTATCCGGCCGGGGCGCATCGGCCCGCCCGAGCCCCGGCGCCCGACGCGGGCGGGGCGCTCTACGCGACTCTGCAAGTGGACTGGGAGGACAGGGGATGGAGTACCGGCCTTTGGGCAGCACCGGCCTCACGACGTCGGTCATCGGCTTCGGCGCATGGGCGATCGGCGGCAGCGGCTGGGGCCCGGTCGACGACCAGATGTCGCTGCGGGCCCTGGAGGAGGCGATCGACCTCGGTGTGACCCTGATCGACACGGCAGACGCCTATGGGCCGCGCCACAGCGAGGAGTTGGTCGCCCGCGTGCTCGGGGGCCGCCGCGACCGCCTGATCGTGGCGACCAAGGTCGGGAACGACTTCTACCACGAGCCGCGCGCCAAGAACTTCGCGCCGGACTATCTCCGCTTCGCCCTGGACCAGAGCCTGCGGCGCCTGGGCACGGACTACGTGGACCTCTACCAACTGCATAACCCTTCTGAAGAGGTGATCCGGCGCGGGGAGGCGTTCGCGGCCCTGGAGGATCTGCGCGCCCAGGGCAAACTCCGCTGGTGGGGGGTCTCCGTCGGCCCGGTGCGGGAGGGCGTGGCGGCCCTGGAGTGTGGCACGCCGGCGACCCTGCAGGTGGTCTACAACCTCCTGCAGCGGGAGCCCGCGACGGAGCTCTTCCCGGCCGCGCGCGCCAAGGGGGTTGGCATCATCGCCCGCGTGCCGTTGGCCTCGGGCCTGCTGACGGGCAAGTTCGGACCGGGGACCACGTTCCCGCCGGGGGACCACCGCGGCAACTGGAAGCCCGAGCAACTGGCGGCCAATCTGGAACGGGTGGAGCGCCTGCGCTTCCTGGCCACGGGCCGGACGCTGGCCCAGGCAGCCCTGCGCTTCTGCTTGGCCGACCCGGCCGTCTCCGTGGTCATCCCGGGGGCGAAGACGGCGGCGCAGGTCCGGGAGAACGTGGGGGCCATCGCCGCGCCACCGCTGGACGCCGCCGAGCTGGAACGCGTCCGGTCCGTGGTCTGAAGGCGCCGTGCCGGCCGGCTCGGAGCGGGCTGACGCGCGGCGGACCCTGCGCAGAGGGGCAGGGGCGCTCCGAGGCGCTCGATCCTCATCCGGGGTCCGCCGTTCGCCCGTCCCTGACCCGAGCGCGTGGACGGCAGGCCACCGCCTCGCGCCGGCGGGCCCACGGCTGTCACCCGGGGCCAGATCGGTGCCTGGCCAAGCGGCGGGCGGGCGACGGGTCCGCGGCCCCAGGCCTCGCTCCGACCCTGCCGCCCGCCGGGTGCGCGCGGCCCTCACACGCCGGGCGTCACCTCGGCGATGGGGGCCCCCTGGGACGGGAAGGCCTTGGCGGTGCCGGCGGCGGCGGCTGTCTCCGTCGCGCCGCCGCGTTCGAGCGCCGCCAACTGCGCCGAGAGCTGCCGAAGCCCCAGTTCCGGGGAGACCTGCCCGTTCCAGATCTCCGTCAGCCACTGGTCGACCAGGGTGTCGGCCTCAGAGGCGGCGTACTTGAAGAAGACGTTGGGCCAGGCGTAGCCCTCGGCCTCGGCGTTGTGCAGCCAGTGAAGCTGCTTGCCGCGCAACGGGGGGGCCACCGACTGCACGGTCGCCTCCCACTCCCGCCAGAGATTCAGCAGGCAGGGCTGCACCAGGGTGACGCGCATCTGGAAGCGCTGGTAGTCCGGCTCCGCACAGACCCAGCGCAGCAACTCCCATGCCTGGTCGGGATGGCGACTGGCGGCGTTGAGGCCGTAAAAGTCGATGTTGTTGAAGGTCGACCGCCCGGCCGGCCAGGTGGGGGAGGGCAGGATGTCCCACTTGACCCGGTTGCTGAGTTGCTGGGCCGCGGGGAGCAACTCCCACCCGCCGGACTGCTTGAACACACATTGGCCCTGGGCCAGCAGGTTCATCCCGCCACGCGGGATGGCCACCTTGTTGCGCACGAGGTCCTGGATCCAGGTCAGGCAGGCCACCCCCTGGGGCGAGGCCATCAGGCTGGCCGTGCGGCCCGGGGCCATCTCCGCGACCCCCCAGGCGTGCATCCACCAGTTGATCTGGGCGAAGGGCGCCTGGAAGAACAGCGACACGCCCGCGCGCGGCGTGCCCCCGGAGCCGCCGGCGCAGGCGGTCCACAGGCTCGCCGCCTCCTGGTAGGTCCAATGCGGCTGCGGGTACCGCAGGCCCGCCGCGCATCCGGGTCGCTGCGGCCAGGGAGCACCGCCCATGCCCTGCCTGCGCACGCCGGCCGGCAGGACCGCCGGCCCCCCCGCGGGAAGTGTGCCGCCCGCACGGGGCGGGCCGCGACGGGGTGGTCCGTCCCCACGGACCCGGGGCGGGGCGCGGCCGTTTCGGACGCCTGAGGGGGATCCCGGTATGCGACTGGCGATGCACAACTGGATGCGCTCCCAGGCGCTCGCCACCACCCTGGAACGGTTGCGGCGCTGCGGCTACGACGCCTTGGAGATCAGCGGCGAACCCGAGCCCCATGCCCCGGAACCGACGGCGCGGCTGCTGGCGGCCCACGGCATCCGCTGCTGGGGTGCGCGCCTCCCGGGCCCGGCGGCCCCCGGCGCGGCCCGGTTGGTGGGGCCACCGACGTAGGCAGCGGGAAGCGGGGGGGTGGTCCCTTGGCCGACGGACCGTGGCCGGGCGGCGCCGACGGGGCGGTTTCCCTCACCTTCGACGACGGCGTGCCGTCACAGCGGGCGCGGGCGGTGCCGCTGCTGGAGGCGGCGGGCCTGCGGGCGAGCTTCTACCTCAATCCCCGGGGGGGCGAGGCCGGCGCAGGGGGGGAGACCTGGGCGGCGCGCCTGGAGCCCTGGCGCGCCGTGGCCGCGGCCGGGCATGAGCTTGGCAACCACACGATCGGCCACCCCTGCGCCGCGAACTTCGGCTTCGCGGAGGGCCGCGGCACGCTGGAGGGGATGACCCTGGCGGAACTGGCCACCGACATCGACCTCGCCGAGGCCCGGCTGCGGCATGTCGCCGGCGGAGGTCCCCGTTCGTTCGCCTACCCCTGTTATCAGGACTCGGTCGGGGAGGGCGCCGGCCGGCAGAGCTACGTGCCGCTGGTCGCCGCCCGCTTCGTGGCGGCGCGCACCCGCGGCGAGCGGCCCAACCACCCGGGCCGCTGCGACCTGCACCACCTCTGGAGCTTCCCGGCGGAGCGGATGGGGTCCGCGGAGCTGATCGGCCTCTGCGAACAGGCCGCCGGCGCCGGGGCCCGGACGATCCTCACCTTCCACGGGGTCTCCGAGGGCGGGTTGTCCGTGGCCGAGGGCGACCTGGCCCAGCTCTGCGCCCACCTTGGGCGGCACGCCGGGCGCCTGTGGACCGCCCCCGTCGCCGCGGTCGCCGGTGCCGTGCGCGCCTGGCGCGGGCGCTGAGACCCGGAGGGCGGGGGGGGCTGGACGGTGCCGCGGGTGTCCGCCTCGGCGGTGCGCGGCG
>DAHWHV010000056.1 GCA_027335545.1 Clostridia bacterium | reverse complement strand
AGAGCCGCCAGGCGACATCGACCCGCTACCTCATCGCAGACCCGGTGGAGTTGGTGCGCTTCGCCTCCCAGGCCATGACCCTGCTTCCCGGCGACCTGTTCCTCACGGGGACGCCGACCGGACTCGGGGGCTTGCGGCCCGGGGATACCTTCACGGTCCGGGTCGAGGGGATCGGCGCGTTGACCAACCCGGTGGTCGCGGAAGACTAGGCGGTCGCGGCAAGAGTTGTCTCTTGCCGCGACCCTGTCCGGACCTGGGGCCCGACCTGCGGCTCGGGATGCCGTCCCTGATGCGCCCCATGCGGGAGGGCCACCGCCCGGCGCCGCGTCTCCCCCCTGGTCGCAGGCCTGGCGGGCCCTCCGTGGGCGCTGCGCGCGGCGCCCTGATCCCGCCGCCGCGGCCCCCAGGCGCACCGCGGGGACACGCGCCCGCTCCGCTGCTCCGTCCCGCTCCGCTGCTCCCTTTCGATGAGGGGTGGAGTTGCCGAATGGCGTCGAGTCGCGAACGTACCCTGGTGCTGGTCAAGCCCGACGGGATCCAACGCGGCCTGGTCGGTGCGATCGTCTCCCGCCTGGAGTCCAAGGGCCTGCGTCTGGTGGCCGCCCGCTTCCTGCAGGCCGACCGCGCCTTGGCCGAGGCCCACTACGCGCCGCACCGGGAGCGGCCCTTCTTCCCCTCGCTCATCTCCTTCCTCCTGTCCGGGCCGCTCCTGGCGACGGTCTGGGAGGGGCCGCGCGCCATCGATCAGGTCCGCACCCTGATGGGGGCGACCGACCCGGCCAAGGCGACCCCGGGCAGCATCCGGGGGGATCTGGCGCTGTCCATCGAAAACAACCTGATCCACGGCTCCGACAGCCCCGAGGCCGCGGAGCGCGAGATCGCCCTCTTCTTCCGGCCGGGGGATCTGGTGGAGTACGAACGCGCCGGGGACGCCTGGGCGCACGGACAGGAGTAGATGGGCGTGGCTCAGGGGCAGGGAGTGGGGAGGGCGGTCGATCCGGCGCTCGCCTCTGGCGTGGAGCGCCTCCTGCGGGAGGTGTCCATCATCATGCGACAGCGGGGCCGTCGTCACCTCTCCGCCTTCGACATCACTCCGGCACAGTTCGACGCACTGGTGGAACTCGTGCGCAGGGGCGAGATGACCATGGGGGACCTCTGCGACCGCCTGTCGCTGGCCTCCAGCACGATGACGGATCTGATCGACCGCATGGAGCGAGCCGGCTTCGTGCAGCGGACGCGAGATGCGTCGGACCGGCGCGTCGTGCGGGTGCGGGCGGAGGAGAAGGGGCAGGCGATCATCGACGGCGTGCTGCGCACCCGGGCGGCCTACCTGGCCTCGGTGCTGGCGCAAATGCCGGAGGAGACGCGCTCCGCCGTGGCGGAGGCGATCGGGGCCTTGCACGACCACATGACGCGCCCCGGGCGGTATTGGGAGGGGTAGGGGCGCGCGGGCGGCTCGGGCCGCTCGCACCCCATCGGGGGCGGCGGCGAGGGAGGGGAAGCCGGATGACGACCGAGGCAGCGATCATCGGGGGCACCGGTCTGTACGACCCTGGCCTCCTGGCCGGCAGCGAGGCGGTGGTCGTCGGGACCCCGTACGGCACGGTCTCTCTCCACGTGGGCACGCACGCCGGCCGCTCCGTGGCCTTTCTGCCGCGCCACGGCGGCGGGCACAGCGTGCCGCCGCACCGCATCAACTACCGGGCGAACCTGTGGGCGCTGCGCCAGTTGGGCGCGCGGCGCGTCTTCGCCACGGCGGCCTGCGGCACGCTGGCGCAACACGTGCCGCCGGGGGCTCTGGCGCTCTGCACCGACTTCCTCGACTTCACCCGTGGCCGGGCCACCACCTTCTTCGACGGCCAGGACGGCCGCGTCCACCAGGCGGACATGACCGAACCGTACTGCCCCGCGTTGCGGGCGGTCCTCGGCGCCGCCGCAGTGCGCCTTGGCCTTCCCCTGGTCCCAGCCGCCACCTACGTCTGCACCGAGGGTCCGCGCTTCGAGACGGCCGCGGAGATCCGGGCC
Source organism: Clostridia bacterium (assembly GCA_027335545.1). The sequence goes on along the minus strand of DAHWHV010000056.1, from coordinate 1,670 downwards.
TATGCCCGCCTCGGTGGGGATCTGGTGGGGATGACCGGGGTCCCCGAGGTCACGCTGGCCCGCGAGGCGGGCCTGTGTTACGCCAGCCTGGCCATCGCCACGAACTGGGCCGCGGGGATGGCCGGCCGGCCGCTCTCCCACGCCGAGGTCGTCGAGGCGATGGCCCGCTCCACGGGCCAGGTCCGGCGCCTCCTGTTGGAGGCCATCGCGGGGCTGACGACGACGGCCTGCCCCGCCTGCCCCGGGGAACCCGCGCCCGTTTGAGGGCACCGCCGCCGGCGGGGACCCCGACGGCGCGCACAGGCACGACCCCGGCGTTGCGGGGCGACCGGTATGGACGGAGGGACGGGGCGAGCATGGACGAGACGCCGCAGAGCCGCATCCGGAATCCGGGGCTGGCCGCCGACGGCGCGGCCAAGATCGACTGGGCCGAGGCCCACATGCCCGTCCTGCGCTCCGTGAGCGAGGCCATCGCCGCCCGCGGACACCTGCGGGGCGTGCGCGTGGGGATCTGCCTACACCTGGAGGCCAAGACGGCCTGCCTGGCCTTGGCCCTGCACCGGGCCGGGGCACAGGTCGCGATCACCGGCAGCAACCCGCTCTCCACCCAGGATGCCGTCTGCGCCGGGCTCGCCGCGCGCGGGCCACGCGTCTTCGCCTGGCACGACCCCACGCCGACCGAGTACACGGGTTTCCTGCGCCAGGTGCTGGACCACCGCCCAGAAGTCGTGCTCGACGACGGCGCCGACCTCATCGCCCTGCTGCACGCCGAACGACCGGACCAGACGGCGTCGGTGCGCGGGGCCACCGAGGAGACGACGACGGGACTGCATCGCCTGCGGGCGATGGCCGCCGACGGCATCCTGCGCTTCCCCGTCATCGCCGTGAACGACGCGAAGATGAAGTACCTCTTCGACAACCGCTACGGGACCGGCCAGTCGGCCTGGGAGGGCATCCTGCGGGCGACGAACCTCCTGGTGGCCGGCAAGGAGGTGCTCGTCTGCGGATACGGCTGGTGCGGGCGCGGCGTGGCGCGGCGGGCGCAGGGTCTCGGCGCCAGGGTCACCGTGACCGAGGTGGACCCGATCGCCGCCAACGAGGCGGTCCTGGACGGCTGCCAGGTGCTGCCCGCCCTGGACGCGGTGGCGCGCGCCGAGTTCGTCGTCACCTGCACCGGCAACCGGCGCGTCCTGGGGCGGGAGCACTTCCTGCGCTGCCGGGACGGCGTCGTGCTGGCCAACGCCGGGCACTTCAACGTCGAGGTGGATGCGGCGGAACTCGCCGGCGTGGCCGCGGGCCGGCGCCAGGTGCGCCCCGACGTGGAGGAGTTCCGCCTGCCCGACGGTCGGCGGCTCTATCTCGTGGCGGAGGGACGCCTGGTGAACCTGGCCGCGGGCGACGGGCACCCGGTGGAGATCATGGACATCTCCTTCGCCATCCAGGCGCTGTGCCTGGAGGCGGCGGCGGTGGAGGGGCCCGGGATGCCCCGGGACGTCGTCCCCGTGCCCGCGGAGGTCGATCTCGCCGTGGCCCGCCTGCGGTTGCAGGCCGCCGGCGCCGCGATCGACGAACTGAGCGAGCAGCAGCGCAGCTACCTGCAGAGCTGGCGTTGAGGGGCCCGCCGGCGGCCTCCCCTCCGCCCCGGGTGCCGCCCGGAAGCGGGGTCCGCC
>DAHWHV010000040.1 GCA_027335545.1 Clostridia bacterium | reverse complement strand
CCGTGCCGGGGCCCCTGGGGGCGGCCGCGGCGCTGGGCCAGTCGGGCGCGCGGCAGTTGGACCTGCCCAGCGCGCCCAGGGCACCTCTGCCCTCGCCGTCCGATGGTGGCGACCCGGCGGCCGCGGGCGAGCCCCGGTCCTGGGCGGTTCCCGCCCTGCGCCTTGGGGTGGGGGAGGCCGCGGGCCTGCTGGTGCCGCTGCGCTGGGACGAGGCGGATGCCGCCCTGCGGCCCGGACCGGCCTGGCTGCTCTGCTGGCGCCTGGCGGCCGTGGTCCGCGCCTGCGTGCGCCGCGGCGCCGTGGTCCCCACGCTGACCGATCCGCCCAACGGCGCGCGCGAGAACCGCTGGCGGCCCGTCTGGAGCCGGCAGGAGCGCGCCGAACTGCTGGCCCTGGCCCACGCCGCGCCCGAGGCGGCGCTGGGGGAGCCGGAGTACGCCCGCCACGCCCTGGAGGCCTTCTCCTGGGCCTACGCGGATGCGCTGGTCCGCACCGTGGCGGGACGCTGCCCCGACCTCGCCGCCTGGCGGCGCGTGCCCCGCCAGGAGCGCAACCCCGCGCGCTTCTGGCTCGCCGACCTGCTCGTCGCGGCCCCGCGCCGGGCCAAGCTGGCCGGGGTGGCCGGCTCCATCACCCGCCTGTTGGCGGACCCGGCGCGCGCCGACGGTCCCGGGAAGTTGGTCCTGCGCCTGGACGAGCCCGCCCTGGACGAGCCCGCCGGGGACGAGTCCGAGGCGGCGGAGGGCGCGGCTGGGGCGGAGCGGTCGGATGCCCCCGCCGCTCCGGCCGCCACGGATCGGGTTGCGGCGGCGGCGGACCCGGGGGCCGCATCGGCAGGGGAGCCTCCGTCCTGGCCCCTGTCCATCTACCTGGAGCCGGCCGGTGAGCCGGGGGCCCTGGTCCCGGCCGAGCAGGTGTGGGATGAGGGGACGGGGCCGGAGGCCCTGCTGCCCGGCGGGGCGGCCAGTCTGGAGGACGCCCTGGAGCGGGCGGCCACGATCCTGCCGGCCCTGGAGCGGGCGGCCGATGTGCAGTCGGGCACCATCGACCTGGACACCGCGGAGGCCTGGGCGTTGCTGGAGCACGGCCGGGCCCGCCTGGAGGCGCAGGGCGTGAGCGTGCTCGTCCCGGCCTGGTGGGGCCGGGCCAGGCCCGTGGCGCGCCTGCACCTGGGCGCGGGGGAGTCCTCCGGGCTCTTCGGGACGGAGTCCCTGGTCGACTTCTCCTGGGACGTGGCCATCGGGGATGCGACCCTCAGCCCCGAGGAGTTCGAACGCCTGGTGGCCCTGCGCGTGCCGCTGGCCCGCCTGGGCGGGCAGTGGGTGGCCCTGGGCGTCGGGCAGGGCGAGGCCCTGGTGCGGCGCTGGCGGCAGCTCACCGAGGCCCCGCGCGGCCGGGTGGCCCCGGGGCGGGCCCTGCTGCTGGGCCTGCAGGCCGAGGCGGAGGCGGCCGGGGAGGACGCCTCGCCCGTGCTGGCCGATGCGGCCGTGCGCGCCCTGCTGACGGGCCTCCGGGGGGCCCCCGCGGAGATGCCGGAGCCCGCGGGCTTCCAGGGGTCGCTGCGGCCCTACCAGCGCCGCGGCCTGGCCTGGCTGCACGTCCGGGCGGGGCTCGGCCTGGGCGGCGTCCTGGCCGACGACATGGGGCTGGGCAAGACCATCCAGGTGCTGGCCCTGATCGCGCGCCGTCGGCAGGACGGGGTGCGGCACCCGACGCTCGTCGTCGCCCCCACCTCGGTCGTGGCCAACTGGGCGGCGGAGGCGGAGCGCTTCACCCCGGACCTGCGGGCCGTCGTTCACCACGGCCCGGAGCGGGTGCGCGGCGCCGGGGTGGCCGCCGCGGCCGCCGCGGCGGACGTCGTCTTCACGAGCTACCCGCTGTTGCTGCGCGACGGCGCGGCGCTGGCGGGCGCGGAGTGGGACGGCGTCATCCTCGACGAGGCGCAGTTCGTCAAGAACGCCTCGGCCAAGCAGGCGCAGGCCGCCCGCACGCTGACGGCCCGCTACCGCTTCGCCCTCACCGGTACCCCGGTGGAGAACGCCCTCTCCGACCTCTGGGCGATCTTCGCCTTCGTCCAGCCCGGCTACCTCGGTTCGGCGGAGGCCTTCCGGCGCCGCCTGGCGCGGCCGATCGAGCACGGCGGCAGCCCCGAGGCCGAGTCGACGCTGCGCCGCCTGATCGCGCCGCTGGTCCTGCGGCGCACCAAGGCCGAGCCGGGGGTCGCCGACGAACTGCCGGAGAAGGTCGAGAGCCTGCAGCGCTGCCACCTCAGCCGCGAGCAGGGGGCCCTCTACGAGGCGGTGGCCCGCGAACTGCTGGAGCGCGTGACCGCCAGCACGGGGATGGCCCGCCGCGCGGCGATCCTGCTGACCCTGCTGCGGCTCAAGCAGGTCTGCAACCACCCCGCCCACTACGCCGGGGACGGCAGCGCCCTGCCCGGGCGCTCGGGCAAGCTGGAGCGCCTGGAGGAACTCCTGGGCGAGGTCGTGGCCGAGGGGCAGCGCGCCCTGGTCTTCACGCAGTTCGCGACCTGGGGGCGCCGCCTGGCCGGCCACCTGGGGCAACACCTGCGCTGCCCGGTCTGGACGCTGGACGGCAGCACCCCCGCGACGGAGCGCCAGAGGTGCGTCGCCGAGTTCCAGCGCGGCGAGGGGCCGGGGGTCTTCGTCCTGTCGCTGAAGGCCGGCGGGGCGGGGCTCAACCTCACCGCGGCGCGTCACGTCTTCCACTACGATCGCTGGTGGAACCCCGCCGTGGAGCGGCAGGCCACCGACCGCGCCTACCGCATCGGCCAGACGGCCTCGGTGCAGGTGCACGCGCTGCTGTGCGTGGGGACCCTGGAGGAGCGCATCGACCAGTTGCTGCGCCGCAAGGCCGCCCTGGCCGACGGCGTCCTCGGCGCCCAGGGGGAGGGGTGGATCACCGAACTCGGCGACGAGGAGCTGCGCGAGGTGGTCACGCTGCGCCGCGCCGCGTTGGGGTAGGGGCGCCGCGGGCGGCGCCCCTACCCCAACCCCCGCCCTTCCCCGCCCCGCCCGTCCG
>DAHWHV010000030.1 GCA_027335545.1 Clostridia bacterium | reverse complement strand
CGTGGCGCCCGCGACGTTCGCCGGGGCGGCGGCGGGCTTGCTGGCGCACCCCGAGGCCGGCGAGGCGCCGCTGCGCGCGCGTCCCGCGGTCTGGGAGGCGGTCGTCAAGGCGCCGGAGCGGTTGCACTGGGACTGGCCGGTGTTCCCCGCCGGGTTCCGCCCGCTCGGCCTCTGGGAGATGGCCCGGTGGCAGGCCTGGACCTGGAAGCCGGCGCCCCGTGACCCGCGGCCGACCGCAGCCGGAGAGTCTCCCCCCTGGCTGCCGGTGCGGCCGGGATAGGACGGGACTGCAAGAGTCCGCTCTTGCAGTCCCGTCCTCCGGATGCTGTGGTCCGAGTCCTCGTGACCCACTGCCCCTCGTGGAGCACCGCTGACCGCAGCGGAGCACCGCTCGCCGCAGGCGAGCTTCGCTCCGCGGTGAGCTTCGCTCCGCAGCGGAGCACCGCTGACCGCAGCGGAGCGCCGCTCGCCGCAGGCGAGCTTCGCTCCGCGGTGGTCCGGGGGCGACCTCTCGCCTTTCGCAGCAGCCTCCTAGCCCTAGGCGGGCCGGGCCCTGCCCGCTGGGCCGGCCCAGCCCGCGCCGAGCGCGCGGCCCGTCCGGCGCCGCCGCGCATACCCTGCCAGGCATGGAACAGTCTTCGCCCTCCGTCGCCGAGTGTCGCCGCATCGCCCTGCTGTCGGCCCGTATCCCCCGTGACTGGTGGGTCGTCTGTCCGGACGACCCGACGGCCGAGGTGGCCGCCTGCGCGGCGGCGGTGCTGGCCGGACCGGCCCGCGTGCTGGCCGTGACCCCCGGGGGGGCCGTACCTGCGTCTCGTCGACTCGCGGCCGCCGGTCTGCGCACCCGGGTCCACCTGATCTCCGGGTCGGCCCAGGGCGTGGGCGCCTCCTGGCGAGCTCCCGTGGGGCTCCTCTGCCTGCCCGGACACCCCCGGGCCCTGCGGGCGCTGCTCGCCGCCTGGTCCGGTCACGTCTCACCGCGGGGCTATGTGGCCTTCTACGGGGGTGGTCCGCGCGACCGGTCCGGCGGAGGCGCCTGGACGCCCGCCGCCCTAGGGTTGCGGGGCGAGTTGTGGGCGGCCCACCCCGGCGACGGGGCGCGGCCCCTGCTGCTGGTGCGCCGACCCCACGGCTGAACGCACTGTTATTAGGGGCGCGGGTCGCCCCACGCGCGTCGCGGGCCCCGGGCACCGCCCGCCGCTTGGGGGCGCGTTGCCCCCCTGTCGTCGTGCCCGCCGTGCCGGTCGAGCGCGAGGCCCGAGTCAGAGGGGGGCGCCGCTGGGGCGGGAGCCGGGGGGCCCCGCCTCAGAGCAGCGACAGCCGCAGGGGGTGGACGATTCCCAAGCTCGTCAGCCCGGGGAGCGGCTGGTCGGTGACCAGCGTGCCGGTCACCCGGCCGTCGAAGGCGCTCACCAGCAGGATCAGGCGGTGTCCCGCCGGTTGCGACCCGGGTAGCCGGGCACCGAGGGCGTTGCCGCGGAAGCTGCCCGTCAGCAGGGCGACGAATTCGGCCTGGGCGCTGGCTCCGGGGCTCCCGGTGAGCACCTGCAGGACGCGGTCGCGGTGGCTGAACAGCCAGCTGGCCGCCGTGGGGTGGGGGTCCCCCGCCGCGCGGGCCTCCGTCAACACCACCCGTTTGAGGCTGAGGGAGCCCCAGGTGGGCTGGGGGGCCGCGTGCAGGCTGGCCGGGGAGGGGGGGCGGGTGAACACGTAGACGACCAGGGCCAGCACGACCACGGCCAGGGAGACCGCCCAGCCGACCAGCGCGCTCCGGCCGCGCAGGCGGGCCGGGATACGGATCGGCCCTGGGCGGCGGTCCGCCTCCTGGTCGTCCGGATGCGGGGAGGCGGGGAGGCGGGGTTCGTCGTTTGTCGAGCCCCACACCGATTCGTGTTCGCTGGGGGGCTCCGGGCCACCCGCCATGGTGGTCACCTCCGTACGGGCGGGGGGCGGGTCCGTCCCCCTACCGCCGCCCGTAGTATCGCGCCCGCCGGGGGTGCGGGCAAGGTACGGCCCCCGCCCCCGTCCTGGGCCCAGGGGGCGCAGGCGGGGTGGCGGGCACGGCCGCCCGGAGGGTTGGGCGGCGCGCCCGCGGTGGGCGCTGCGGCCCGGGGCCGGCGCGGGCTTACCCCGGGGTGGCGGGGGAGGAGGGCCCCGGATTCCGGCCCAGCAGCGAGTGGAAGGCCCGCGGGGGCCACCAGATGAGCACGGCGCGTCCTTGGATGGAGCGCAGCGGCACGAAGTGCGTGGGGAAGAAGCGGCTGTCCAGGCTCCTGTCCCGGTTGTCCCCCAGGACCCAGACCTGTCCGGCCGGCACGGTGATCGGCCGTAGGTCGTCGTGCCCGCGCCAGAGCGGCGGCAGGTATGGCTCGGCCAGCCGGCGGCCGTCGATGGCAACGACGCCGTCGCGCATGGAGACGGTCTCCCCGCCCGTGGCGATGACCCGCTTGACGAAGTCCGCGGCGGGTCCCCGAGCGGCGCCGGGGGGGGTGGGTCGGCGGAAGACAACGATGTCGCCCGTCCGGGGCGGATGGAGGCGATAGGCGAGCCGGTTGACCAGGAGGCGCTGCCCGTCGCGCAGCGTTGGTTCCATGGAGGACCCCTGGACCCGATAGGTCTCACCGACGCAGCTGCGCAGCAGCACGGCGGCGATCACGGCGAGGGTGATCAGCCTGACGCCCTCCCAGACCTGCCGCCAGCCTCCCGCCACCTGCCTCGCCTCCACGCGCCGCCTGCCCCGCGCCGCGCCCCACCAGGCTATGGCCGGGCAGCCGACGACAGGCGCGGCGCAGGGGAGGGGTTCGCCGCGGACCCTGCGAAGAGGGTGCGACGCCTGGAGTCTCTTCGCCCCCCAGCCGATGGCGCCAAGGGGCCGGCGCGGCCGGGGCGCTTGGCGGCGGCGTCTCGGGAATCCTGTCCCGTGGTGCCTCCTGGGCTGACGAGGCTGGATCCGTTTCGGGACGCCGGGGGGCGCGCGACGGACCCTGGGAGGCCGCTGCGAAAAGCCGCAGTCGGCCCGGAAACCGCAAGGAGTAGTGGGTCACGAAGAACGTGGCCACAGCATCGTGAGGAGGGTGCTGCAAAAGCAGACTCTTGCAGCACCCTCCTGGGCCACGGCTGGCGGGGACGCCGGGGTTCCCCCGGCCGGGGCACGGCCCCACCGCCGCCGGTGCGGGCGGCGCGGGTGCGCTGGCGGGGACGGGGGGAGGTGGTCGAAGGGGGCAGGGATTGGTGGGCGTCCGCTGGAGTCAGCCTCGGTCGGGGATGGTGGCGGCGCGCCTGCGCGCGGTGGTCCCGGGGGCGCGCTGGGACCGGCGGGGCGCCGAGTGCGGCCTGCTGCAGCTGTGGCTGGACGGTGGCTATCACCAGGACGTCATCCTCGTCCACGGGGAGGAGGCGGCGGAGTACGAGCGGCTGATCGGCGAGGTGGCCGCCGGTGAGCACACGCTGGAGCTGCGCCCCCACCCCCTGGCCCCGGTCCGGCCGCCGGCCCGCGTCCTGGACCTGCAGGTGGAGGCCCTGGTCCCGCGCGATGCGCTGGAGGCCCGGGCCCTGCGTGATGCCCCCTTCGTCTACACCAGGGCGGAGGCCGACCCCTGGGAATCGTTGTGGACGGACACGCCGCTGATGCTCTTCCACCGCCCGCTGCCCGACGGCATCGAGTTTCAGTGCATGTGGAGCAACGAGGACGGGGGCACCGACACCCGTGGCCTGCTGGCGCAGTGGGGCCGGACCACGGACATCGAGTGGGTGCTCCGCCTGGAGGGCCGCGGCGCCACGCTGCAGGGCCGGGGCCACCGCACGGAGGTCCATTCGGGCCGCCGGGCCGTGGGGCGCAGAACCCTCCAGGTCGTGGGCCTGCACGGGATGGTGAGTTCGGAGGAGCCCTGGGGGGCGATGCGCTGCCTGTTCCTGCCGACGTTCCGCTGGGATGAGCGCTGGCCGCGGGAGGCGTGCATGGACGCGGCCCCGTGGTCGTATCGGCTCACCGCCCTGGAGATGTGCCGTGAGGGTCGGCTGCACCCGGGGACCGACGCTGCGGACCCCGCCCCCGGTGACCTGCGCGACTACGCCTTCGTGCAGGTCCTCCGGCAGGACGCGGCGGGCACGCCAGAGACCGGGGTCGAGATCCGGGCCCGGCTCGGGGACGGGACGGTGTATTCCTCGACCCATGGCAGCGCCGACCTCGCCTGTGCACGCCGCTCCCCGTTCTCGACCACCGTCAAGCTGCCACCGGGGGCGGAGGTCCGGGGCCTAGAGGCGGTCGCCGTGCCCGGCCTGGCGGCGGGGGAGGTGCGCCTGCGCCTCCACCGGGCCTTCCGCCTCGACCAGGCGTACCTCCCCCTGGCGCCCTTCGCCACGGGATCCGAGGCGGTGCTGACGCCGGACCGACCGGTCGCGGTGCTCTGGTCGGTGTGAGCGAGATGGGGCGGAGGCCGGGTGCCGAGCCGCAGGCCCACGACGGCGGCGACGAGGGCGTTGGCGCCGTCGCCCACCTCCACGGTGAGCGCACGAACCACACCCCCCTCGTGGGGATTGGCCAGGCCCCGGTGGAGGGCCTTGGGCCGGGGAGTGGCCTGCCCCGGCGGCCACCCCACCGGGGCGAGCCGAGCAGGGCTGGGAACCCACTGGGTGCCGAGGTGGGGTTGTCGAGGTGGCGTGTCTGCCGGGGGTCGCCAACCGGCCGTGCCCGGCCCGCACCAGCGGTGCAGTGCGACCCTACCGCTGCAGCATGGCCGGTCGCCGCACCGGGCCGGCCGGGGTTGGGAACTCCACCAGCGGCCAGGCGCCCGTCTCCGTCAGGACCGCGGGCAGGCCGTCGGCGCGGCAGAGGACGGTGTCCTCGCTCTTGGCGCCCGCCACCGAGGGGTTCCAGGCGAAGATCTGCCCGGCCTCGATGACCTGGGGTCCCTCGGGCTCGGCGCGCCACTCCCGGGAGGCGTACCCCGCCAACCCTCCCTGGTGGTGCTGGCGCCACTCGTCGCCGAAGCCGGTGGCCCGGTAGGCCGCCAGGGCGGCGGCGAAGACCTGGCCGGCGGTGGCCCCCGGGGTCGTGGCGGCGATCATGGCCGCGTCGACCTGGGCCGCGGCGTGCCAGCGGCGCTCCAGATCGGGCGCCACGGGGCCGAAGTGGACCAGGCGCGAGGCGGACAGGACCAGACCGGCGCGCAGGCCGCAGACGACGACGAGGGCGTGCCGCTCCAGGCGGCGCATCGTCGGTAGCGGGTGGCGGCGCGTGTAGACCCGCTCGTCGAAGGCGACGAGGTGGACGATCGGTTCGATGCCGCGTTCGTAGCACCCGGCCGCCAGGCGGCCCGCCACGGCGAACTCCGTCTCCCCGGGCTGGATGGTCTGGCAGCACGCCTCCAGCGCCTCGGCGGTGAGCCGGCCCACCTGCGCGGCGCGGGCCCCTTCCGCGGCCGACAGGCGCGTGCGCAGGGCGGCGATCTCGGCGCCGACCTCGGTCGCGCCCGGCACCGCGGCGTCGCAGAGGACCAGGCCGGCCCCCACCAGCCCCCGCAGCGCTGCGGGCAGCCCGCCGGCCGCCCACCAGTCGCAGGGGACGACCTCCCAGTCCAGACCGGAGAGTTCCTCGTCTCGCAGGCGCTCGGCCTCGATATTGGTCGTGAGGACGGCGACGCGCGCGGGCGTCACCACGATCCAGGCGGCACCGCCCTCGGCGGCCGCGTTGATAAAGGATCGGCCGCCGCAGGACAGCCAGGCGAAGTTGGCGATCCGCGTCAGGACCAGCGCACCGGCCCCGCGGGCCTGCAGGAGCGCGCGCAAACTGGAGACCTTGGCGGCCGCCTCAGCGGCCCGGGTCGGTTCGGCCATCGACGGGCTCCCTCCTCGGGCTGGTCCTTTGCGCGGATCGTTCGCACTGGTCCTTGGGCGGGTCGTCGCAGCGGTCGTTGCGCGGGGTCCTCGGGCTGATGCGTGCGCTGATCCTTGTCCCGGTCCCGGCGCTAGGTCCAGGGGACGCCGCCTCGTGGCGGGGCGGCGGTGGCCGCCCGGGGTTCCGCCCCGCCCGTCCGGGGTTGCTGGCGTCTGGGGCGGGGGCGGCGGCGCCGCCCCCGCCCGGGCTAACGGCGCCGGTAGTCGGCCAGCACTCGCTCCTCGTACTCGCGCGTCAGGCCGAGGGCCTCGAAGAAGGCGGTGTAGGCGCCGACGGCGTCGGCCCTGGCCCGGGCCGCGCCGAGCCGTTCGGCGTCGATGCGCAGGGCCACGTCCTTGAGGAACTCCCACTGCAGGACCGAGCGGCGCACCGCCGCGACCGTGTCCTCCGTGTAGGGGGAGAGGTCGAAGCCGATGCGGCCGGCGTAACCGCCCTCGGCGAGCACCCGCGCCAGATCCACCGTCTGCTCGATGAACGAGGCCCCGGTCATGTTGTCGTCGTCGAAGGAGCCCCAGCCGGAATTGGCGTGCTGGTGGCCCATGCGCCCCTCGCGCAACAGCAGGGCGGCGAACTCGCCCAGCGGCTCGTTGTTCATGATCAGGTGCTGCCAGTCCATGTTCACCTGCAGCCGGGAGGTGTCCAGGCCCTGCGCCTGGAGCTTGTAGATGATGAAGAGGGCCATGCCGACATTGCGCATCAGGATCTGCATGGCCGGTTCCGAGTTCTTGTGCTCCAGCAACACCGGCACGCCGCGGCGGTTGGCGTGTTCGACCGTGGCCTGCAGGCCTTCGAGGAAGTGGCCCCAGGTGGTCTGGTAGTCGCGCATCAGGTTGTAGTTATAGCCCTCGTTGCCCGGCCAGATGATGTAGCGGGCCCCCACGGCGGCGGCCAGGTCGATGGCGGCCCGGTGGTGGGCCAGGGCCTCCGCGCGCAGGGCCGGGTCCGGGTTGGCCAGGCTGCCGAGCTTGAAGCGCGGCTCGGGCACGAGGCCGTAGCAGATGCAGTAGATGTCGTGTTCGGCGCCCAGGGCCGCCTGGATGCGCGGCAGGTTCGCCTCGGTGATCTCGCTGCCGTAATGGAACTCATAGCCGTGGACCAGGGGACCGAGCCCCTCCACGGCGCGGGCGACCCGGTCCTCCACGGGGACACCGACCATCTCCGGATGGTAGCCTCCGGGGACGAAGCGTGTGCCGGCGGGACCGAAGGCCCAGATACCCACACTGGTCTTCCACCGTGGATCACGGAGCGGGCCTGCCATGGAACGGCCTCCTCCACGCAGCGTCGCGGCCGCGGCGCCCAAAGGGCCGGGGCCCGGACGGCTTGCCGGGCGAGCTTCCCGCCCGCCGGGGCCCGTTCCTGCGTGGGTTGGTGGGCTGTGGTGAGGAGGCCCGCCCGGGGCATGCGCCCCGCGCGGGCCTGCCGGGTGGCCCTGCGCCCTGTTAGTGCGCGTGCGTGCGGAGGTGGGTCAGCGCCTTGACGATGCCCTGTTGCTCCCGCTCCAGGGTCCCCCAGTAGCGCGCATCCTCCAGCTCGATGGAGATCGGGCCGGAGTAGCCTTGCTGCTCCAGGCGATAAGCTACGCGGGCCCAGTTCACGGTACCGTCGCCCGGTATGCAGTAGCGCCACGGCCCCTCGGAGAAGCCGGGCGTCTTGTCGAGGATGGCGGGCAGCCACCCGTATAGATACTGGCCGTCCGGCAGGATCTCGGTGTCCTTGCCGTGGCAGTGGCGGACCCGGGCCCCGAACTCGTCCAGGAACCGCAGGTGGTCGATGCCCAGCCGGACCAGGTGCGAGGGGTCGTAGCAGAGTCCGAGGGCCGGGCTCGGGCAGCGCTGGAACATGGCGCGGAAGATCTCGGGAGTGTAGCCGACCGTCGGGTAGACCGGGGCGCCGCCGGGCCAGCCCTCGATGGCGAAGGAGACGCCACGGCTCTCGGCATACTCGACGATGGGCGGGAAGACGTCGGACCAGATCTGGAAGCCCTCCTGGCGACTGCACCGCTCGCCGGGCACCAGGCAGATGAAGATGACCTTGCCCGGGGCGCCGTGGGCCGCGACCTCGTCGATCCTGGCCCGCAGGGCGGCGGTCCCCTTCTTCTGGCGCTCGGGGTCCTTGCTCAGGATGTCGCCGGTGCCGGCAGCATCCACGGTCCCCAGCCGCAGCCCGTGCCTGTCCAGCACGCCCCGGCTCTCCGCGTTGACGCCGGGCAGATCCAGGGCCTGGAGCCCGGCCTCCTTGGCCCAGGAGGCCACGCCCTCCAGGCCGAGTCCCCCGATCTTGGGCGGGATGCGCATGCCGATGGGCAGAGACAACCGACGATTCCCCTTTCTGGGCTGGGTGGCGGGCCGATTCGCCCCTCCACGCCCGCCGCTCCGCGCGCGCCGCTCGTCGTTAGCGCTTGGCCGCCGCGTAGCGGGCGGCGACCTCGTCCCAGTTCACGACGTTCCAGAAGGCCGCGATGTAGTCGGGTCGGCGATTCTGATACTTGAGGTAGTACGCGTGCTCCCAGACGTCCAACCCGAGCAGCGGCGTCTGGCCATCCATCAGGGGGCTGTCCTGGTTGGGCGTGCTGGTGACCGCGAGCCGCCCGTCCTTGCCGACGACGAGCCAGGCCCAGCCGCTGCCGAAGCGCGTCGCCGCGGCCTTGGCGAAGGCCTCCTTGAACGCATCCAGAGAGCCGAAGGTGCTCTGCAGGTCCGAGGCGAGCGCCCCGCCCGGGAGGCCACCCTTGCCGGGCCCGATGACCTTCCAGAAGAGGGAGTGGTTGGCGTGCCCCCCGGCGTTGTTGCGCACCGCCGTGCGGATCGACTCGGGCACTGTGTCGATCTGGCGGAGCAGGTCCTCGACGCCCTTGGCCTGGAGGTCGCTATGGCCCTCGAGCGCGGCGTTGGCGTTGTTCACGTAGGCGGCATGGTGGCGGTCGTGGTGGATCTCCATGGTGCGGGCATCGATGTGGGGCTCGAGGGCGTCGAAGGCATAGGACAGGGCCGGCACTTCGAACTTCGGCATATCCCTTCCCCTTTCCGGGCCGCCACCGCCGGGACGGCGTCGCTCCGTTCCGCCCCAGCCGCCGAGAGGCGCCCGACCGCCCGGGCGCGCGCGACGCCTGCGGCGCCGGCGCTCCACCGGAGGATCCCGGGCGGGACGGGCCCTGCCTGGCCGAGGCACCGCCCCTATGGTAGCGCAACCAAAGGGGAACGCAACCAAAGGGTGGAGTTTCGCACTTTTAGGGCGGGCGGCGGGGCGGAGCGGAGCGGAGAGGGATGCGGGGCAGAGCGAGGAGGTCTGGGATCGGGTGTTCTGGTGAGAAATGCCCCTGGACAACGGGGATAAGGTTTCCTAGTCTCTGGGCATGAGCACATCACAGCCCCGATCCCCACTGCTCTCGGTGCGCTACTGCAACCGCGACTTCACGCTGCGGGACCTTGAGGACATTCGCGCGATCATCGCCTCCCCGGAGAATCCCCACCGCGCGGCC
>DAHWHV010000029.1 GCA_027335545.1 Clostridia bacterium | reverse complement strand
CCGCGGCTCCTGCCCCTGTGGGGCCAAAAGGCGCGAGGTCAGCATGTAGGAGAGTTCCCCCAGCACCACTGGGTCCAGGATGCCGACAATCTCGCCCGACTCGACGCAACGCAGCAGGGCCTGGCAGGCCGGGGTGCCGTTATGGTTCATCAGGGCGGTGGTGAACACAGACGTGTCGAGCCAGACGCGCTTGCTCGGGGTGTGAGTAGCATCGGCGCAGGATTGAACGCTAAGCCGAGGAGTCGTTCGGGCGAGACGAAGCGCCCTGGGCGGCCGCCGCCTCAGGCCAACGACGCCGCGTCTTGCCGCGACAGCAGCGGGAACAGGTCGCCACAGATCGACTGCCCCGCCTCCAGGCCCAGGCCGTCGGTGCAGATGTGGCGCTTGCCGTTGTAGGTGGTGCCGTCGGGCATGTAGATGATGACCATGGCCCGGCGCGGCCGGTCCGTGCCGTTGGCCCCGGCGTAGTGGAACGTCTGGCCGTGGTGGAAGGTGCAGCCCCCGGCGCGCAGCCGCACTGTCACCGGGCGGACCCCGGCCAACTCCCCCTTGGGCACCATGGCGAAGATGTCCTGGGGGTCGACGAGGTTGATCCCCGGTAGCGACCCCACGCGCTGCGAGCCCGGGACGAAGGACATGGCCCCGTTGCGCTCGTCCACGTCGTCCAGGGCCAGCCACAGGGACAGGGCGCCCGGTTCGTTCATGGGCCAGTACGGCAGGTCCTGATGCCAGGGCGTGGGCCGGCTGTCCCCCGGCTGCTTGAGCAGGGCCTGGTCGTGCCAGAGGCGCACGGCGTCGACCCCGGCTAGGCGCCGGGCGATCTCGGCCAGGCGGGGGTCGAAGACGAACGCGCGCATGATCGAGCTGTCGCGCCACAGGTTGACGCGCTGGTCCAGGACCCGGGCGTAGGCAGAGCGGCCGGCGCTGTTGTGGATGCCCCCCTGCCCGCTGCGGTAGATGCGGTCGATCTCGTCCTGCAGCGGCGCGATTGCGTCGGCGGTGAGCACGCCGTCCAACTGCACGAACCCGTTGGTCCGATAGAAGCGCACCTCTTCCTCGCTCGGGACCGCCTGCGGCGCGACCATCGCCCCTCACCCCGTTCGGAGAGCTCCCCCACGCCTGGCTCGCGACGACCGCCCGTGCGCCCGCAGCCCCGCCCCGGGCGACCCGGACCGGCGGGTACGCTGGGACCCTGCGGTACCACCCGCAGGGTTCCGGGCCGGCTCAGGGGATCCCTGCCGAGCGGGCGGCGGGGGCCGCCAGCAGCTGCAACAGGCGCTCGGCCGCGGGCGTGGTGGCCGGTCGGCGGGCCACAGGGCCCAGGTCCCGACCAGGGACAGGTCCAACCTCGTGGGCAGGGGCAGGACGCGGAGCCGGTCCTGGCCGGCGGCGGCGGAGAGCGGCTGGAAGGAGAGGCCGAGGCCCGCGGCGATCAGGGGTGTGAGTAGCATCTGCTCAGGATTGAACGCTAAGCCAAGGTGTCGTTCGGGCGAGACGAAAAGTAGCGGTGGCAGGGGCGGCTGGGACGGGGTCGGCGGTGGCCCTGGGCGAGGTCGAGCAGGGCGGCGGCTTCTGGGCCTGAGGTGGACGTAGCGCAGGGCAGAGCGGGGACTGCGGTGCCGGGTCTTGCTCCACCAGCACCCAGGGCGCCCCCACCGAGGGGCGGCGAGGAAGGTGCCAAGGCGCCGGACACAGGTCAGATGCAGGGAGAAGCCGAGTCGGTTGTGGTCCCCGCGGCGGTTTGGCACGAGGCAGCGGTCCGTGTCATCCAGCAAGAAGCCCCGCTCCTGTTGCTCCCGGGAGGGAGGGCCTGCGAACCGCCCGAACGCCGCCTGTTCATCGGAGAGAAACTCAACGCCCCCGGCTACCCCCAAGCACCCGCCGGGGCCGTTCATCGAGCTTAGCGTTCAATCCTGCGCCGATGCTACTCACACCCCTACTGGGCGCGTCAGCCGCGGGGACGGAAGGTGAACGTCGCCCCCTCCGTGCGCACAGCCACGGCCCCGCCGGGTGCCAGCGCCAGCCCTCCGGGCAGCACGGCCGGGTCCCCCACGGGGCCCGAGATCAGGCGCCAGCTACGCCCACCGTCCACGCTGCGCGCCACGCCGCGCCCGCTGCCCGCATAGAGGGCGCCGCCCGGGGCGGCCAGCACGGCGTCGACCGTCTGGGACCGGGTGAGGCCCACGCCCCGCCAGGCGGGAACGTCCACCGCCAAGGGAGAGAAGGTGCGACCGCCGTCTTGGGACCGCCACACGGTGGCGCGGTTCCCCCCGGCCAGCACCAGATCGGCGCCCGGTGCCGCCACGGCGGACACGCCCCCCCGTACGCCGGCCAGCAGGGTCCAGTGCGCGCCGCCATCGGTGCTCCGCCAGAGGCTACCGTGCCCGGCCCCCGCCCCCTGCGCCGGCGCCGCCACGGCGTAGAGCGCGCCGGAAGCCGGTGCGACGGCGATGCCGGTCACGGCCAGGCCCGGCGCCAGGCCGGTGCGTCGCCAGGTCAGGCCGCCATCGCCCGATGCCCAGAGGCCCAGCCGGACCGGCCCACCGGTCACCCCCGACAGCGCCAGCCCGAGGTAGAGCGTCCCGTCCGGAGCCAGGGCGGCCGCTGCCACGACCACGTGCGGCCCCGCGTCCCCCGCGGGCGTGCAGCAACGCGTACCGCCGGGCAGGGCCGCGTCGGGCAGGGCGGTGAAGGTGCGCCCCCCGTTCGCGGAGGCCCAGAGGCGGCCGTCCGGGGCCACCCGGTACACCGCCCCGGGGGCACCCGTGGCGGAGACCGCCAGGTAGGGCACCGGCAGGGACAGACTGGTTGGCGCCAGCCAGCGCCCGGGCGGCGGCGGGGACGGGGTCGGATGCCAGCGCGCCCGGGGATCGGCGGCCACCACCAGGCCCAGCCCCTGCACCGCCACGTAGAAGCGCCCCGCACCGGCGGGGGCCACACCGGTCACGTACTGGCCGGCCCCCGGCGTGCTCCAGAACTGGACCCAGCGCCGACCGTCGTCGCGCAGGAGCCCGTGCGACCGCGCCAGCACGGCGCCCGGCACGCGCGGGCCGAAGGCGATGCCGTCGCCGTAGCGCGGCTCCGGCCCCCAGGGATCCCAGCCGGTCGGGCCCGCGACGGTGCCGCCCCAACTCCGTCCGCCATCCAGGCTCCGCCGCAGCCCCGCATAGACGACCGCCGGGTCGTACGGGTCCGCCGCCACCCCCGTGAACAGGCTGCCGGCGCCCCAGGCGACGGCGGTGGACGTGCGCGGCCCGCGCACCAGGCCGCGCAGCCGGGCCAAGGGCCCGGCCGGCACCGCCGCGACCCGCAGCAGTCGCCCCCCGAGCGGGAGCCACAGTCCGTCGGGGGCGGGCGCGGCCGCGGCATTCCCCGGCCAAAAGGGGCCAGGGGGCAGCGGGATGCGGGTCCAGCGCGCCCGCCCGGGGGCCGACCGGTAGAGACCGGCCCCCGGCCCGATCTCGGTGAGCCACCATACGCCGCTACCCGTCGGCCACTCCAGCAACGAGGCCACATCCGCCGCGTTGCCTGGAGCCGGCACCGCCCGCCAGTTACGACCGCCGTCGCCAGAGAGGTAGGCGGTGGGGGCCGAGCCCAGCCCCTGGAATGCGTAGACCAGGGCCAAGCAGGACCCGTCCGGGGTGAAGCGCAGCGAGGCGATGTTCCTCGCCTGGCTGGCCGGCACGGTGACGGGCGCGAAGCGGGCCCCGCCGTCCCGGCTGACGAAGAGGCCGCCGCTCCAGCCAGCGGCGACCTCGGTGGGACGCCAGGCCGCGCTCGCCACCACGCTCACGGGCGCCGGGATGCCGGCCCCGGCGGCCACGGCGGTGCCGCCCGGCCCCACGCGCACGGGCCCGGCGCTGCCCGCCACCCAGAGGTCCGAGCCGTCGGCCGCCAACTGACCATCCGGCAGGCCCGGCATGGGTAGCGCTCGCCACGGCTTCCCGGGCCCGGCGGCGTGCCAGAGCCGCGGCGCCGCGCCGGGGGCGCTCTCCACGGCGTACAGCCCGCGGGGGGCCGCCACGACGCTCAGCGGGAACGCCCCCGGCGCGGCGGTGGGAAGGGGCAGGGCCCGCCACGGGCCGCCGGGGCCGGAGGCCGCGTACAGGGCCGACGCCGTCAGCAGGTAGAGCCTGCCGCGCGGGCCGACATTTAAGGCAACGAGCCACGGGCGCGCGCCGGCCGGTACCCCCGCCAGGGGCTGCGCCGCACCGCCCGCGTATGGGAGGCGGAAGAGGCGGATGCCCGGCCCGCTGCCCTGGCCGATGGCCACGACCACGCCGCCGCCCTGGAAGGCGATGCCCTCGCCCTCGCCGGGGCCGAGCCGGCCGGGCAGGGCGACGGTGCGCCAGGTGCGGCCCGCGTCGGCCGTGAGAAACACGCGGGCGGTGCCCGCCGGGCCTGGATCCGCCACGGCGGCGAGGCGCGCCGGGTCGGCGGGGTCGAAGGCGAAGGCGCGGACATCCGCGCTGCCCGTCGGCGCCCGCCGCCAGGACAGATGCAGCGGCGCCGCGGCCGGAACTGCGCTCAGATATAGGCGACCCAGGGCCAGGCCAGCCAGCGTGCGGCCGTCGGGCGAAAGCCCCAGGGCCTGGGCGGAATCGCCCGCCCCTTGCCGCGGGGCCGGCACGGCTGACCAGTGCGCGCCGGAGTCCGTGGTGCCGAAGAGGGTGCCAGCGCCGACCGCGTTGTAGGGGGCCGCGAAGGCCACGCGGCCCCTGGCGGCGATGCCGCTCACGGCCGCCCCCTCCACCGGGAGGGGCTGACCGGCCGCCACGGCGCTGGCCGGCAAGGCCGCCGCCGCCGGGCGTTGGACCGGGCGCGGACCGCAGCCCGCGGGGAAGGCCGGAAACGCGGGCGTGGCCGCGACCGGACCGGGGGCCGTCGGCCCGCAGGCCGGCAGCAACAGGAGGCAGGCGGCCAAGCCGAGGCCGGCGCGCTTCGCTCGCGCCACCCTACCCATGGACCCATTCCCCTCTCGCCCGGCCCCCCACGACTCCGACCCGGCGCCCGCCGGACCCCACGGGCCCCTGAGCCCAGCGTAGCGAGGTGCGCGCCGCGGCGGCATCCCCCGTTCGGTGGAGGGGGCCTGCGGCCGCAGGCCCCCTCCACCCCTCACGGCCGGGCGCCCCTCCGCCGATGCCTCCCGCAAGGGGGGGCACCGTTGAGCGTGCACCTGCCGCACGCCCTCTGCACCCGGCTGCTGGCGGCGGATGGCACGGGGGTGGAGGCGGAACCGCGGGGGACCCTGGGGGCCTCGGGCGTACTCGGGCTTTGGCGGGTGGCGCGCGGTCGCTTTGCGATCTTCGTACCGTACCGGGCCCGCCCTGGTGCCGTGCCTGGCCCTCGTCCGCCTCCTGCTGGAGCCGGGTGGAGCCGGGGGCCTACCTCTTCGTGGCGCTGCTCTCCCCGGCGGGGCCGCACCTCTGACGCGTCATGCACCACGGGATGCGGCGGAGCGGTGCGCGTGACCCGACGTGCGCAGCGTCGACCCGCAGGTCGTGCGCGGTGGGCCAGTGGGCAAGTGTCGGCATGGTGGTCGACGAGCAGGGCGTTGGCGGCAGAGATGGCCTCGCCCCGGACAAGGCACTGCGGCGAGGGGGCCAGGGCGCGGCCGGGACGAAAGACACCGCGAGGACGCCGCCGGCCCGGGATGAGGACGCATCGTAGGCCAGCTATTTGTCGGTTGATGGCAGTGGAGTTTCGCACTTTTAGGGCGGGCGGCGGAGCGGAGCGGAGGGGGATGCGGGGCAGAGCGAGGAGGTCTGGGATCGGGTGTTCTGGTGAGAAATGCCCCTGGACAACGGGGATCAGGTCTCCTAGTCTCTGGGCATGAGCACATCACAGCCCCGATCCCCACTGCTCTCGGTGCGCTACTGCAACCGCGACTTCACGCTGCGGGACCTTGAGGACATTCGCGCGATCATCGCCTCCCCGGAGAATCCCCACCGCGCGGCC
>DAHWHV010000016.1 GCA_027335545.1 Clostridia bacterium | reverse complement strand
GGCTGGTTTTCGGGGGGAAGTAGGGGGGCGCTGGAGGACAAGCCCCGCTTCGCCCACCCCGTCGCGCCAACCACGTCAGACGCCGGGCCGCCGCCGGCACGCGGCTGAGCGTACGCCTCTGGCGAGGACTGGGTGGGTGGGAAAAGGCGAAGGGCCGCACAAGGCGGCCCCTCGGGAGGCGTGGTCGGGCTGGGCGGATTTGAACCGCCGGCCTCCTGAACCCCATTCAGGCGCGCTGCCAAGCTGCGCTACAGCCCGGTGCTGCGGGTCCCTTGGTCCGCCGCATCTTACCACAGGAGGGTGGGCGCCGCCACCGGGGGGACGCGCCGGTGCAGGACCACAGGAGAGGGGGCCCGGCCCGTGCGCCCGAGTCGCGGCTTCGTGGCCGCCAGAATCCGCCGCGACCGTCCGCCAGCAGCCCAGGTCACCGTGGCCCCGGGCGGACACCGCGCGCGGGCCTCGCCCCAGGGCCCGGGGGACTCCATGGCACCGGGGCGTCGCGGACACAGGGCCGTGGCCTCGGTTGCCCGGGCTTGCCCGGGTTTTGGGCCCCCGGACTCGGGTGGAAGTGACCTCACCAACCCCGCCTGGGCGGGGGTTCCCGGCGGGTGGGGCCGGCCGGGAACCCCCGCCGGGCCTGCGCCCCCTGGCATTGACGCCCCCTGCCACCATGGCTAGAATTCCGGGGAAAGGCGTGAAGTCGCCTGGTTTTAGGGGGAACGTCTGTCGGGTGCTCGACGGACAGGGGAGTGTGTGCGGCGTGTCTGTGCGTGTCTACATTCCGACGCCGTATCGGCAGTTCACCGAACGGGCGGCGCACGTGGAGTCGGAGGCGGCCGACGTCGGCGGCCTGCTGCAGGACTTGGCCAACCGCTTCCCCGGTCTGGGTGAGCGCATCCTGGGAGAGGACGGGCACGTGCCCGGGCACCTCAACGTCTACGTGAACCAGGCCGAGGTGCGCGGCCTGCAGGCGGAGGCGACCGCCCTGCACCCCGGAGACGAGGTCGCCCTGATCCCGGCGATGGCGGGGGGCGCTCCCGAGGCGGCCCTCAAGGCCCCACTGCTGTCGCGGGAGCAGTTGGAACGGTACAGCCGGCACATCCGCCTCGATGAGGTCGGGGTGGCGGGACAACGCAAGCTCCTGGACAGCAGGGTGCTGATCATCGGCGCCGGCGCGCTCGGGTCTGGGGCCGCCGTCTACCTGGCCGCGGCCGGCGTGGGCACCCTGGGCATCGTCGACGGCGACCGCGTCGACCTCAGCAACCTTCAGCGCCAGATCCTCCACTTCACCCACGACGTGGGGCGGCCCAAGGTCCAATCGGCCCGGCGCCATATCGAGGACATCAACCCGGGTGTGCGGGTGGAGGCCTTCCCCGCCTGGATCTCCCGGGAGAACGCTTTGGAGCTCATTGGCGGATTCGATCTGGTCCTCAACGGCTCGGACAACTTCCCGACGCGTTACCTGGTCAACGACGCCTGCGTCTTCCTGCGCAAGCCGCTGATCGACGCCTCGATCCTGAAGTGGGAGGGGCAGGCGACGGCCTTCCTCCCGGGCCGGGGCTGCTATCGCTGCCTCTTCCCGGCGCCGCCGCCTCCCGGCTCGGTCCCCTCCTGTGCCGAAGGGGGGATCGTCGGGGCCCTGGCCGGCCACATGAGCACCCTGGAGGCAATCGAGGCGGTCAAGGTCCTGCTGGGAGTCGGGGAACCCCTCGCTGGCAGGCTCATCCTCTACGACGCGCTGGCGGGCGAGTACCAGCAGTTGCGTTGGAACCGCGACCCGGAGTGCCCCGTATGCGGCGACCACCCGAGCATCACCGAGTTGATCGACTACGAGGGCTTCTGCGGGGTTCCCTCCCCCGATCACGGCGCACCGGCCGCGGGGGTTGAAGGGCTCCGGGGGCCCGCTGCCGCCCGCTTCGAGTTGTCCCCCCAGGAGGCCTACGCCCGGGTGCAGCGGGGCGCACTGCTGGTGGATGTGCGCGAGCCGTACGAATACGGCACGATCCGCATCCCCGGCGCGGAACTGATGCCGATCGGCAGCCTGGCCCGGGCCCGCGAACAGATGGATCCAGAAGAAGAGATGATCTTCGTCTGCCGCATCGGCGAGCGCTCGGCGCTGGCCGTGGACCTCCTCCGCCAGGCCGGGTTCAAGCACACCTACAACCTGACCGGGGGACTCGCGGCCTGGGTGAACGAGCAACTCCCCGTGCAGGAAGTGGAGGGGCACTAGGTGGAGCAGGCACCAGCGCCCCCCGGGGCCGATCCGGTGGGGCACCGGCCGCCGCCGCCCCTGGTGGGCGACGCCCTGGCACTGATCGGCGGCACGCCGCTGGTCCGGTTGCGCCACGTGCCCGCCGGGAGCGCCGAGGTGGTCTGCAAGCTCGAGTGGATGAATCCCGGCGGCAGTGTCAAGGATCGCATCGCCCTGGCCATCGTCCGCGCCGCCGAGCGCGACGGCCTGCTCCAGTCGGGGGACACGATCGTGGAGGCGACCTCGGGCAACACGGGGATCGGGCTCGCCGTCGTTGCCGCCGTGTGCGGCTACCGTCTGGTGCTGTGCATGCCCGAGGACATGAGCGCGGAGCGTCGCACCCTCTTCGCCTGGTACGGAGTGGAGTTGGTCCTGACGCCCGCCCTGGAGGGCATGGGTGGGGCGGTCTTCGCCGCTGAGGAGATGGTGCGGCGGCGCGGGGCCTTCTGGCCGCGCCAGTTCGAGAACCCGCGCAACCCAGCCGCACACGAAGAGACCACCGGACCCGAACTCCTGGAGCAGTGCCAGGGCCGGCTCGACGCCCTGGTGGCGGGGGTGGGCACGGGCGGAACGCTCACCGGCACCGCGCGTTTCTTGCGCGGCCACCTGCCGGACCTGCGGGTCGTGGCGGTCGAACCCGCGCGCAGCCCGGTCCTCGGCGGCGGACGACCGGGACCGCATCGCCTGCTGGGTCTGGGGGCCGGGTTCATCCCCGGGGTGTTGGAGCGGGGCCTGATCGACGCGGTGCTGGCCTGCTCTGATGAGGACGGGTTCGACACCGCGCGGCGCCTCGCCTGTCAGGAGGGGCTGTTGGCGGGCCCCTCCGCCGGAGCCGCCGTGTGGGGGGCCCTGCGCGTGGCCGGAGAGCTGGGGGAGGGGCGGCGCGTGGCGTGCATCCTGCCCGACGGCGGCGACCGTTACACCAGCATGCTGCCCTGGGCGATGCGCAGAGAGGGGGAGGGGCGTCGGTGAAGGGGGAGGCGATCGTGTTGCCGGTGGGTATGCGCGAGGCGCTGATCGCGCACGCCCGGGCGGACCACCCCCTGGAGGCCTGCGGGCTGATCGCGGGCCGCGGTAGACACCCCCTGCGCTTCTACCCGGCGCGCAACGCCCTGCAGAGCCCGACCCGCTACGACATCGATCCCCGCGACCTGCTGGCCGTGACCATGGAGATCGAGGCGCGCGGCGAGGAGCTCTGGGGCATCTTCCATTCCCACCCCGCCACCGAGGCCTACCCCTCCCCGACGGACATCCGCCTGGCCTTCTACCCGGGGGCCTACTACCTGATCTGCTCGCTGGCCGACGCCGAGGCCCCGGTCCTGCGTGCCTTCCGCTTGGACGGCGCCGCGGTCCGGGAGTTCACACTCGCCGACCCCTGAGCGGGGGCCACCCCCGCACGGCCACTCCCCGCGGGCAGGGAACGGGCGGCGTGCCGGGGCACCCCCGGGCCGACGCCGCCGGCCCGCCCCCAACCCCGGACAGCCCACGCCTTGCCGCCTTCGTCCCGGGGGCCCGGGCACCGTCTGGCAGGGATCGGCCCGCGACGGGCAGAATGCCCAGGGCGGGCCGTCCGTCGGGCGCCGCCTCATCGGGCCGGGGCGGCTTTTTCTTGCGGCTGAGGGGGCTGTGTAGCGTGCGTTTCGTGCGGTTTGCCGGGGATGCGGGCCCCCTCTGGGGCCGGGTGGGCGACGATCAGGTGCACGTCCTCTCGGGACCG
>DAHWHV010000014.1 GCA_027335545.1 Clostridia bacterium | reverse complement strand
CGTGCCCTTCGGGGCAGGCACTCCAAGCGGGGGCTGAGAGCCGGGATGCTGTACCAGGGCAGTCCCGAGCCCGGGAGAGCCTGGCAAAGGCCGAAGCAATGCATTCCAGAACCCCCCGGCTTTAGCCGTGGGGAGGTTCAGGCGGTTGCAGGCTTGGCTCCACGCCGTGGTCACCGCGCTGGACGCCGGGGCGGCGGAGCGCGCGGTCGTGGGCGGGCACTGAGGGGCCTGGGGCCCCGGAGCGAAGCTCCAGGCGAAAGCCGCGACCCTGGCCCGTACGCCATCCTGCGAGGGGCGTTGAGCGTGGAAGACGCTTCCGACGGGGGCGCCCAGGCGGCGGACGCGCCGACCTTGGTGTACCGGCCCAATCCCAAGCATAGAGAGCCTTGGCAGCGGGGCCGAAAAGGATCACTCTGCGAGAAGGAGCTCACGCTGGAGGATGCCCAGCGCCTCCTCGACGAGAGCGTCCCTGATCCAAGCGGGAAAAAGCGGTATGCGGTCCGCAACGAACGGGCATACGCTGGCGCAGAGGCAAGGCCCGGTGACTGGCACGGGTGGCCGGTGGGCTGGGTGGAGGTACCACCGCTGGTGCGCATCGGCTTCGAGCGGGCCGGTAAACTCTCCAACCGGGCGCGCCGCCGCTTTTGGGACTCGCATTGAGGGGAGCACCGCTGAGGGGAGCACCGATGACCGTCAACGACGCTTTGCCCGCTGGGCTGAGCATCAGCGTTGCGTTCCGCGCTGATCCCGATGCGGCGGCGCAGTCCGACGCGCTGGCGGCCTCATGGGGCGACATCGCGTTGCAGGTCGATTCCAACAACCTGACGGCTTTCGTGGAACACGCCGATCTGTCCCAGGCCGTGACATGGTACACCCTCCCACTCCTGGAGTGGCTGGCGGGCAACTGGGATTTTCTCTTGCATGAGCAGCGCACGCCTCAACCGTTGACCGAGCGGTTCGCCTGTGAAAGCCCCTGGCTGGCCGGTGCGTTCAGCACGGCGCTGGATCATCAGGCCGACGCGCAATGGTATGAGTGGTGGCGGAGGCATGACCTGTTCGCGGCCCGCGAGGGCGGCATGGTGCCCCATGTGTGCATTCGACGCTGGCAGGATAGGGTTGAAGTCTCTTGGCGCACCACGGGTGTTCCGGGAATCCCCGCTGATGTCCGCTTCCTGGCCGGCAGCGGGGGCGCCCGGCTGCCGCTGGTGGAGTCCGGGCAGCGCCTGTGGCGCTTCCTGAACGACTCTGTGGGGCAGATCGCTCAGCGCCTCACCGTGTCCTCAGACCGCCTGGTGGCCCTCCAGAGACAGGTCGCGGCCCTCCAGCACGACAATGGCCATCACCGGAGACGCCTTCAATGCCTGATGGGCCTCGCTTCCGCCGACGAAACCCCCTCCGCTGCCGATACCCTGCGCGCCGAGGTGGAAGCTTCGTGTTCGACGGTCATTGCGCAATCGCTCTTCGAGACAGAGAGTGTTCCGTCCGGCATTCCCCTACTGCCGTCATGCCTGGCCGCCGATCTGATGCGGACGTTGGATGCCAGGAGCGCTGTGGCCGACCTCCTGCAGATCGCGCGGGCCTTGACGCCCGGAGAGCCGGATTCTGCGTTCACCGACGCCAGAAATCACGCTTATGAGGACCGGGACGACCTGCCGCCGTGGATGAATGGCTACGCCTTGGCGGAGCAATTCCTTGAGGCCATGCGACTGGACCCCTCTGAACCGGTGGACGTGCACCACATCCTATCCACTCTCGGCGTCCGTGACGCGCCTGTCGCCCTTGACCCCAAGGTACGAGGCGCCAGCGTATGGGGAGGCGGGGTCCGGCCCACCGCGCTGACGAACTCGTCGGTCGAGCCATATCCGGGGCACCCCATGCGGCGCTTTGCCCTGGCTCACGAGCTCTGTCACCTGCTGGACGGTGGGACGGGCCGCCACCTCGGCATTGCCAGCACCAGTTGGGCCCCGGTGGAGACGGAGCGGCGTGCCAATGCGTTCGCCGCCTACCTGCTGATGCCGCCACCAGCCGTGCGCCGCCATTGGTCGGGGAAGGGGCAGCCGATCCCTGACGCCATCCGACGGATCGCGCGGCGCTTCGAGGTGAGCTTCACGGCCATGGCCCACCATCTGGCGAACCTGGACCTGATCGATGAAGTCGAGCGAGACCATGCGCTTGAGGTTGTGACCAGCGCCCCGGCTCCTCGGGGGGCGCCATGGACCCCCGGCGAGCAGCCGCGGCCCCAACGCCGCTGACGCGGGAGCCCCGGCCCTGGTCGCCCAAGTCACGTTCCATCCCCGACGGGTCTTCTTGCAGGCGCGGCTGGCCGCATCGGAGTTGGAGCCGAGGCGGGACGGCGCCCAGAGGGGGCGGCCGCTGGGCGGGAGGCCGCCCCGCTCCCGCCACTGGAGGACTCCGCGCGGCCAGCGCGAACGGTCCCCGCCATGAGCGAACGACCCCCAGACGGCGACGCGGCGGCGCCCGCGGTCGGCCTCACCGGCGCACAGCCGTCGGCCCCCGGAGGCCAGACCCGCGCCGCGGCGCCAGGCTTGACCGCTGCGGGACCCCACCCAGCGCCCTCCGACGCGGAGGTGCGCTCCTGGGGCGTCCGCCGCCTCGCCTGGGACAGCCTGGGGGAGGGGGCCTGCGACCTGCGGGACCTGCAGGACGCGCCGGCGGGCCGGCACGGCCGGGTGGGCGCCCGCGACGGCCGATTGGTGGCGGAGGACGGCACCCGCATGCGGTTCTGGGGGTGCAACCTCGTCTTCGGCGCCGCCTTCCCGCCGCCCGAGGACGCGCCCGTGCTCGCCGAGCGCTTGGCGCGCGCCGGGTGCAACCTCGTCCGGGTGCACCATGCCGACTCGCCGCATGGCCCCGCCTATTTCGACTACGCGCAGCCCCGCGCGGACGGGCTGCCCCTGCACGCGGAGCACATGGCCCGCTTTGATCGCCTATTCGCCGAGCTGAGGACGCGCGGCCTCTACCTCCACCTCGATCTGTACACGCTGCGCCACTTCCTGCCGGCCGAGGGGGCGCCCGAGGGGCTTCGCCCGGGCCAGAAGCACGTGCTCATGTACGACGATCGGCTGCAGCGCCTGTACTTCGCCACCGTCGCCCGCCTGCTGGACCACCGCAATCCCCACACGGGGCTGCGCTATGCCGACGACCCGGCGGTGGCCGTGGTCCAGCTGCTCAACGAGCAGAGCATGCAGTGGTGGGATGGCCCACCCTCCGCGCCCGAGTTCCTCGACCGCCTGCGGGGCCGTTGGAACCGCTGGCTCCTGCACCGCTATGGCGGCCGCGCGCCGCTGGAGGCCGTCTGGCAGAGCCCGGCCACCGCCCCCGGCGGCGCCGCCCTCGCCCCCGACGAGGACCCGGGCCTCGGCACCGTCCGGCTCCCCGACTTCGGCTCCTGGCACGAGCGCAGCCAGGCGCTGCGTACCGCGCGCCGCCGCGACGAGCGGCTCTTCCTCTGGGAGGTCCAGGTCGACTTCGGCCGCCGCGGCCGCGCCGTCCTGGACGCCCTGGGCTACGGCGGGCTGATGAATCTGAGCAACCTCCCCAATGGCCCGGCCGGCCTCTACGCCCTGGCCGCTCCGGAGGGCCGCGCCGACCTCACGGAGAACAACGCCTATTGGGACCACCCCCAAGGCGGCTTCGGCCCGCCCGTCCGCCACCACCGCCTGCCGATGGTGGCCGCGCACCCCGCCTTCACCCGCCAACCCTTCGCCCGCAACCTGATCCTCTCGCTGGCCACGGGGCGCGTGGTCGGTCGCCCGTTCATCGCCACCGAGGTCTACCAGGCTGCCGCCAACCCCTGGCGCGCGGAGATGCCCCTCTGGCTCGCCGCCTACGCCTGTCTGCAGGACTGGGACGGCGTCCTGCTGTTCTCCTACAGCCACGCCGGGGTGGAGGCGCAGCGCCGCCGCGACCGCCTCACGGGCAGCTTCGATGCCTGGAACGATCCCGCCGTGTGGGACGTGTTGCCCGCCGCCGCCCTGCTCTTCCGCCGTGGCGACGTGGCCGCCGCGCGCCGGCTCCACGTGCTGGACGTGGCCGACCCGTTCGCCGGGGCGGACGGCGCCCCCCAAGCCCAAGAATGGTGGGCGCCGGTGAGCGCGGACGCGTTCCGCC
Organism: Clostridia bacterium; assembly: GCA_027335545.1. Next base: position 7,525 of record DAHWHV010000014.1, on the reverse strand, counting down.
ACCGCGTCGCCGTCGCCTGCGGACCGCCCGCCGGCGGCGGGGAAGCCGACCTGCGGACAGGGGTCGGCGCCCCGCCGCCCGAGATCCCGGAGGTGCTGGATGCCGACACGGGGGAACTGTCCTGGGACCGGCACGCGGGCATCCTGCGCCTCGCCGCCCCGCGCGTGGCGGGGGCCGTCGGCTGGATCGGCGGGCGCGAGGTCGCCGCGGGTTCCGTGCGTGTGGCGGTGGCTGCGCCCTTTGCCGCCGTGTTGGCGCAGTCGCGGGACGGCCTGCCCCTGCAGGAGTCGCGCCACCTGTTGGTGACGGCCGTCGCGCGCGCCGCCAACGAGGGCGTCGCCTGGGACGGCGACACGCTGCTGGACGAGGGCCACGGGCCGGTCCACGCCGAACCGGTGACGGGTCGCGTGCGCCTGCCGTGGGGCGAGGTCCTGGCCCTGGACGGGCGTCCGCACGTGGAGGTCCGGCGGGGCTGACCCTGGGCGCGGGAGGGTGGTCGCCCACGCCCGCCGGCGGTGGGGGCACGGCCGAGCGCCGGCGGGCGGGGCGCCCGACCATACGCCCGCGGCCCGGGCGTCCTGCGCCGCCCGGGCCCTGAAGGGCTTCGCCACGCACCCGGGTTGTCGGGCGTGTCCTGGTAGGGCTGGTCCGACGCCGCGAGCGGTGTTGGCGGTGCCGGGCGCCCGACCGTCCCTGCGAGGCGGCGTGGGGCCTGCTCCGCAGCGACGGGCGCCAGCCGCCCGCCCACGGCGTGGCGGGACGCCGCGCACGCCGCGTTCGCGCCAGTCGCCCCGTGAGGGGCCAGTAGAGGGGTGATCGCCATGCTTCGCATCGGCTTCATCGGCACCGGCGGCATTGCCCAGCGCCACATCCGCAGCCTGGAGCAGCTCGGCAACGGCCGCGCCCGCATCACGGCGTTCTGCGACGTGGTCGTGGAGAAGGCGGAGCAGGCGGCCCGCGCCCACGGCGGCACGGCCTATGGCGACTTCGCCCGGATGCTGGACGCCGCCGCGCTCGACGCCGTCTTCATCTGCACGCCGCCCTTCGTCCGGGCGGAGCCCATCGCGGCCGTGGCGGGGCGTGGGCTGGCCCTGTTCTGCGAGAAGCCCCCGGCCTTCGACGCGGCCCAGGGCCGGCGGGCGCTGGCGGCCATCCGTGGGGCGGGCGTCGTCAGCAACGTGGGCTTCATGTACCGCTGGCTCCAGGTCGTCGACCGGGCCAGGGAGCTGATTGCCGGCCGCAAACTGGCGGCCGTGCGCTCCGCCTTTCTCTGCGGGCCGGCGGTGGAGGGCAACCTCCCGGGGTGGTTCTACCTCAAGGAACGCTCCGGGGGGCCCGTGATGGACCAGGCCATCCACGTGCTCGACCTGCACCGCCACCTCGCGGGCGAGGTGGCCTCGGTCCACGCCCTGGGCAACAACCAGATCCGGGCCAAGAGCGACTCCTTCACCATCGAGGACACCTACACCCTGAACCTGGCGTACGAATCCGGGGCCATCGCCTCCCACACGCATTCGTGGGCCTGCAGGCCCGGCATCGGCCAGGTCGAGCTCATCTCCGAGGACGCGCGTCTGGTCATCGACCTGTTCGCCAACCGCCTGACCGGCGTCATCGACGGCGCCCCGCTGGATTACGCCCCCGGCGACGACCCGTACCTGACCGAGGTCGATCGCTTCCTCACGGCGGTCGAAGGCCGGGACGCCGGCGGCCTGCGCTCGCCCTATCCCGACGCGGTCCAGAGCTGCGCGGTCACCTGGGCGGCCCTGCGCTCGATCGACACGGGGCGGGTCGAGGTGCCCGAGCGGCTGTGACGGCCGGTGCGCGCGCGGGAACGGTGGCGCGGGCCCTGTGCCGCGCGGCCGACCGCTGGCCCCGGCCCGGGCCAGGCGACCACCACCCGCGCCGTCCTCGCGTTCCGTACGTCGGCGGGTCGGGCCGAGGATGGAGCGGCAGCGCGCGATCGGGGCCGCGGCCCATCCGAGTTGCGGTTGGCAGCGGTGGGCCCCGGCCCCGGGGAGGCGGCCCCGCCGGCCGCTTCCCGCTTGCGCGGTTGCCTGAACCGCGGGCGGCGGGGGGGGGGGACAGGGGCAGGCCCATACCCAGGCAGAGCGCCCACGCGCCAGGCGCGCCGGTGGCCCTTGACCCCCCGCGCCCAACCGCATATCCTCTGTCTCCCTGCCGGCTCCCCGCCGGCGCCGTCCCCTGCCCCCTCTCCACCCAATCCGCCCAGCGACCTGGCCCGGCCAGCCGCCCCGTCCGGAGGGAGGTCGCCCGATGCGCCCCGCCCCGCCGTCCGCTCGCCCCCGGCCCGCCCCGGGGCGTGCGCTGCTGCCCTACCTCCTGGCGGCGCGCAACGGCTTCCGCCGTGGCCGCCAGTACCCCGCCGACCACCTCCTCAAGGTCGTCGGCGGCATCCTCTTCGGCGTGGTCTTCATCGCCGTTTGGCGCGCGGCCCTGGGTGGCGGCGGCGCCGGCACGGCCGCCGCCCTCGGTGTGCGGGCCGGGTGGATCGGCCGCTACATCGCCGTGTCCCAGGGCCTGCTCTGGATCACTGTGTTCCTGCCGCGCGGTCTCGGCCTCCCGGCGGCCGTGCGCACCGGGGAGGTCACGGCGGACCTGCTGCGCCCGGTCTCCTTCTTTGGCCTGCAGGTGGCCAGGGAGGCCGGCGCCCTCGGCTACGCCGCCCTCTTCCGCTCCCTGCCCCTGGTGGCGGCCCTGGCCCTGCTGGTCGGCTGGCCGCGGCCCCCCGCGCCAGCGGCCCTGGCGGTCGCCCTCGGCGCCACGCTGGCCGCGGTCTGGATCGCCCTCTGCCTGCACTACCTGGTGGGCCTCGCCGCCTTCTGGACGACCGAGAGCCGCGCGGCGCACTGGCTCCTCTACGCCCTGGCCGTCAACCTCGGCGGCGCGGACATCCCCCTGCGCGCCTATCCGGCCGCCCTGCGCGCCGCGCTGCGCTGGCTGCCCTTCCCGAGCCTGCTCTCCACGCCCATCCTCGCCTGGCTGGGGCCCGTCCCCCTGGCGGCCCTGGGGCGCTCGGCCCTCTGGGCCGTGGCCCTGGCCGTCCTTTGCACCTGGGGTACGGCCGCCGCGCGGCGGCGCCTGGAGGTGCAGGGCGGGTGAGCGGGGGACGCGGCCGGCGCCTCTGGAAGGCGGGATGCGGCGGGCTGCGCCTCTACGGGCTGCTGCTGCGGGCCACCTGGCGCGCCCAGCGCCAGTACCGCCTCGACTTCGGCCTCGGCCTGGCGGTCGCCTCGCTGCTGACGGCCTCCGAGGCCGTGACCATCGCCGTCCTGCTGTGGCGCTTCCACGCCATCGGCGCCTGGACCCCCGCCCAGGTCGCCGTGCTCTACGGGCTGGTGACGGCCGCCTACGGCCTGCACCGCCTCGCGGCCGGCGATCTACACGACCTCTCCGAGTACGTCCGCAACGGCCAGTTCGACGCCCTGCTGCTGCGGCCGTGCTCGCCCCTCTTCTCCCTGCTGGCGCGTAGTGGCCGCGTTCAGCAGTTGGCCGGGCTCCTGGTCCCGCTGGGCGCCCTGACCCTGGGCTGCGCCCGCCTCCTGGCCAGCGGGGCCATGCGCCCCTGGGCCCTGCCCGGCCTGGCCGGCGTGCTGGTCTGCGCCGTGGTCCTGCAGTACGGCGTGGGGATCGCCACCAACGCGGCCGCCTTCTGGATCGTCCGCGCGGACGAGCTGACGGTGCTGACCGTCAACGCCCCCAATACCGCGGCCGCCTACCCGCTGGGCGTCTACCCGGGATGGTTGCGCGGCTACCTGCTCGCCGTCGTCCCCGTCGGCCTCTGCGTCTACTTCCCCGTGCGGTTCCTGCTCGGGCTGGGAGGCGGCGCCTGGACCCTGCCCGTGGCGGCCGCGGCGGCGGCCGCCGCCCTCGGTCTGGCCCTGGCCATCTGGCGCCGCGGCGAGGCCCGCTACGCCGGCACGGGGACGTAGGGGGGCGAGGGGGGCGGGCGCGCTCGACTCCCTGCCCCTGCCCCGACTCCCTGCCCCGACTCCCTGCCCTGCCCTCCCGCCAGACTGGCGGCCTGCCCGCCCCGCAGCAAAGGGGGATGCGCCCATGGCCTCGCCCGGTGCCCCCGCGCTCCGCCTGCACGGCGTCGGCCGCACCTTCCGCACGCCGCGCGGGCCCGTCGTCGCGTTGGCGGAGGTCTCCTTCTCCGTGGCGCCGGGGGAGTTCGTCGCCTGCCTGGGCCCCAACGGGGCGGGCAAGTCGACGGCGGTCAAGCTCCTGACCGGGATCCTGCATCCCAGCGCCGGGGAGGTGGAGGTCCTCGGCCTCTCGCCCCAGCGGCGGCGCGTGGCCCTGGCCCGCCGCATCGGGGCCGTCTTCGGCCAGAAGACGCAGCTCTGGTGGGACCTGCCCGTCCGCGACAGCCTGGAGCTGCTGGCCGCGATCTACGGTGTGCCGGCGTCCCTGGCCCGGCAGCGCCTCCGGCTCCTGGACGACGCCCTGGGCTTCGGCGGCTTCGTGGATCGACCCGTGCGGCTGCTCTCGCTGGGGCAACGCATGCGCGCCGACCTGGCGGCCGCCCTGCTGCACGGCCCCGAGGTCCTCTTCCTCGACGAGCCGACCGTCGGCCTGGACGTGGCCGCGCGCCAGGCGGTGCGGCGTTTCCTGGCGGAGGTCGGGGGGGCCGGGACGACGATCCTGCTCACGACCCACGACATGGGCGACGTCGAGGCACTCTGCCGGCTCGTCGTGATCCTCGCCGGGGGGCGCCTCCGCTACGACGGGGGCCTGGAGGCGCTACGGGCCGCCGCTGGCCTGCCGACGGTGGCCGTGGTCGAGTTCGCCGCCCCCCCGGCCACCCCGCCGGCGTCCGAGGCGGCGGCTGCGGGGGTGGCCGTCCAGAGGTCGGAGGGGGCGTTGCTGGAGGTCGGCTTCGACCGCGCCCGCAGCACGGTGGGCGGCGTTCTGGCCTGGCTCGGCCGCTACGGGGAGGTGCGGGACGTCCGGCTGGCCGAGCCCGACCTGGACGCGGTCCTGCGCGGCTTTTATCATGCCGGCCCGAGCGGCCCCACGGGCCGCGCCGGCCACGCGGACCTCGAGGGGATCACCGCTTTGGATGCGGGAGCGGCGGAGCGAACGGTCGTGGGTGGGGACTGAGCGGCGTGGGTTGTGGAGCGAAGCTTCGCCGCCGGCGCCACGGGCCTGCCCATTGGGGTGGGCAGGGGGGGCCAGGGCCGCCTGGCTGGGCCGATCGGGACCCGCCTGAGGTTGTGACCACACCTCGGCGAAGGGTCGTGCGGGCGCCATCAGCGCCGGCGGCCGACCCGCCGCCCTTACGCGGGGATGTGCTGGAGCACAGGATCGCCCGCTTGGCGCAAGGGAACCTGACTCCGCCGGCAGGGCGCGTCCTGCCCCCGGGCCCGTGCGCCGCAGGGCACGCGGACGCACGCGTCCGGCCCGACCCGGCCTATCGCGCGGGGGCGACGGCGCGGGCGAACTCCGCGAGCGAATCGGCGGCCAAGGCCAGGTCCAGCCAGCGGTCCAGGGTCTCCATGTCTCGTTGCGCGAGGACGTGGGCCGTCAGGTCGCTGTCAACGGTCCCGAAGCGCCCGAGCAGCACCCGCAGGACGGCCCTGGCCTCTCCCTCGGCCTTGCCTTCGGCCTTGCCCTCGGCTTTGCCTTCCGCCTTGCCTTCCGCCTTGCCCTCGGCCTTGCCCTCGGCCTTGCCCTCGGCCACCATTTCGGCCAGCAGGTCATCGAAGAGGGTCGTCGTGCGCGCCATTGCGATCAGCCTCCCCAGGCTCTCCTTGGACACGTAACGGGCACAAAGGCCGATGAGGGTCGCCGCCAACTGGGCGCGCGCCCGGTCGCCGGGCACGCCACGGAGCAACGGCAGGGCGGCGGCGGCGGCATCGCCCACGCTGAGCGCGCCCAGCCGCATCAGGGGCACCAGCGCCAGCCGGACGGCCTCGCGCCGGGACAGGCGCTGATCGGAATCCACCTTCTCGCGCAAGGCCCGCAGGGTCGCCTCGCCGTCGAAGGCGCGGAGATAGACATTCCGCACGCGGTAGCCGATCGACCCGGCGTCCAGGGTCTCTGGCGCCGCTTCAACAGCCCCAGTGTATACCACGACCGTGTGCAGCCGCTGTCCCTCGCGGTAGAAGCGCAGGGCGTCGTAGAGCAGGAAGCGGCGGAGTGCCTCCTGCCCCCCGGCGTCCTGGAACTCGAGGTGGACGCGGTCTCCCGTGGTCAGGCCGAAGACGTAGTCCATCGCCCAGTCCTGGAGTTCGACCTCGCGGACGACGGTGGGGAGGGCCCCCGTGATGGAGGGCATGTCCTCCAGACCAAGGGCGGCAAACAGGTCCTCGCCGAAGGTCTCCGCCAGGGCGTTGGTGACCAGGTCCTTGACGTGCCGGGGCGCCAGGTTCTCCAAGCGCACGCACCTGCCTGTGGGGGGAGTGGAACAGGTCATCCCCAGTATAGCAAACACATGTGCGCCTGGCAACGGGCTCCAGGTGGCGGGGTCGCGCCAGTCTTGGGATCAGGCGTGATCTCTGGTTTGCGGAGCGGCGTTCCCGCGCCGGGAGGGACGCGTGGTCGCGTGCCCCACGCATCGGCGTTGGCGCGAATGGAGTTGCTGAACAGGCCGGTGGTGGGCCGGCCTGTGCGGCTCTGCTCGAGCGCAGCCTGATGCCGGCGTCACCCTGGGTCGGCGATCGCCCGGCCTATCGCGCGGGGGCGACGGCGCGGGCGAACTCCGCGAGCGAATCGGCGGCCAGGGCCAGGTCCAGCCAGCGGTCCAGGGTCTCGATGTCTCGTTGCGCGAGGACGTGGGCCGTCAGGGTCGCTGTCAACGGTCCCGAAGCGCCCGAGCAGCACCCTCAGGACGGCCCTGGCCTCTCCCTCGGCCTTGCCCTCGGCTTTGCCTTCGGCCTCTCCCTCGGCCTTGCCTTCGGCCACCATTTCGGCCAGCAGGTCATCGAACAGGGTCGTCGTGCGCTCCATCGCGATCAGCCTCCCCAGGCTCTCCTCAGGACACATCAGGACACATCGGACACATCACGGGCACAAAGGCCGAAGAGGGTCGCCGCCAGCTGGGCCCGCGCCCGGTCGCGGGGGCCCGGCGCCGGAGGTGCGGCCGCGCTGCGCCCCTGCCTCGACCGGGGGGCCGGGGCGACGCCCTCAGCCCGCGCGGTCGAAGTCCCGGCAGGCCTCCACCACGCGCGCCATCCCCTCCGGGCCGAAGCGGCCGTCGCAGGGCAGCGTCAGCAGCGTCCCGGCGAGCAGCCGCTCCTCCCGGGTCAGCGCCGGTCGGGCGGCCGCGGCGATCGGCCAGTGCCAGGTGGCCTCGACGCCCCGGGCCAGCAGGAACCGGGCGAGGCGGGTGCGGGAGTGCGACCGCACCGCTAGGCCCAGGGGGCAGGCGCCCGCGGGCAGGGCCGTGCGGAGCGGCCGGCAGGTGGTCCCCCGCAGCCCCTCGGCCAGTTGCGCCCAGTTCGCCCGGCAGCAGGCCCGCCAAGCAGCCGCCCCGCCGCGCGCCAGGGCGGTCAGCGCGGCG
>DAHWHV010000004.1 GCA_027335545.1 Clostridia bacterium | reverse complement strand
AGCCGCGCTTCCGCTGGGTGCGCGAGCAGATCGCCAGTGGGCGGATCGGGCGGGTCACCTTCCTGCAGTGCTACCAGAGCCAGAACTGGCTGCGGGGGCAGCAGGGCCGCTGGCGCCTGGATCCGGCCCTGAGCGGCGGGGGGCAGCTGAACGATTCCGGCAGCCACCTGGTGGACATCGTGCTCTGGATCACGGGCCTGGAGGCCGCGGAGGCCAGCGCCTATGTGGATGCCCGCGGCACGGCGGTCGACGTCAACTCGGCGGTGAGCGTCCGCTTCACCAACGGGGCCGTCGGCAACATCTCGGTGGTGGGCGACCAGGTGGCCAAGGGCATGTGGGAGGACGTGACCATCGCCGGCGAGCGCGGGATCATCTGGCTGCGCCAGGGGGGCCAGGTCTGGATCGCCACGGAGGACGCCCTGGCGCCGCAGGCGGTGACCGACTTCGGGCCAGCGATCGGCGGCAAGGATCAGAACCTCATCGACGCCATCCTAGGCCGGGCGGAGGTCCAGGTGCCCCCGATCTGCGGCCTGCGCGTCATCGAACTGACGGAGGCCATCTGGCGATCGGCGGAGCGCGGTCGGCCCGTGGCCGTCGAGACGGCGGGCGCGGCGGCCTCCTGAAGCGGGGCTGGGGGAGGCGGGGCGGCCCCGCCTCCCCCAGCCTCAGTCCCCGCCTCCCCGGCCCTCGGCCCCGCCCTCCTCGCCGGGCTCCCCGGCCCTCGGCCCCGGCCTCCCCCGCCCTCAGTTCCCCGGTGCGGCGGGACCCCGGCCCGCGCCGCCAGGGACGGTTGGTGAGTCGCCGCCAAAGCGCGCGGCCGCCCAGTGCTGCAACGGAGCCACCGTGGGGTGGGGCGAGGGCTCCGGCGTCCGGTAGGGGAGGGGCCCGCCCAGCACCGCCTCCAGCCGGGCCTGCGCCGCCGCCACCGCCTCCGGGGCCTCGGCGGCCACGTCGTGCTTCTCCCCGGGGTCGGCCCGGAGGTCATAGGCCTCCGGCGCGGCGGCCTCCGCGGTGAATCCCAGGCAGACGTTCCACTCCCGGTCGCGGATCGAGGCCCGCGGGCCCCAGCCGATGACCACATGGTCGCGCAACGCCCCGCGCGCCCCCGTCACGAGATCCCAGAGGTTGCCCCCGTCCAGCGGCTCGTGCGGCACGCCCAGGAGGTGCAGCAGGGTCGGGGCGAGGTCGTGCCCCTGAACGAAGGCGTCGACGGTCGTCCCCGCCCCGGTCCCGTCCGGATGCCGGAGGATCAGATTGAGTTGTGTGTTGTATGGGTGCAGGTGCCCGGCGCTCTTGCCGAAACGGCCGTCGTCCCAGAGTTCCGTCCCGTGATCGGAGACGAGGGCCAGCAGGGTCTCCTCGCGCAAACCCAGACCGTCGAGCCGCTCCAGGAGGTAGCCGAGCCAGCGGTCGACCAGCGTGACCTCGCCGTAGTAGAGCGCGCGCGTGCGGGCCTTCTCCGCCTCGCTGATCCCGGCGAAGTTCTGCGGGAAGATGTAGTCGCGCAGTCCGTCGGCGCGGAAGTAGGCGTCCGCGTAGCCGGCGGGCGGGTCCCAGGGCTCATGGGGGTCGAAGCTGTCCACCCACAGGAAGAACGGGCCGTTGTCGCGATTGTCCTCCAGCCAGCGGGCGGCGGCGCGGAAGACGCGCGGGGCCTGCCAGTCCTCCTCGCCCCGCCGGTCGCGCTGGTTGAGCAGGTACTGGGTCATGCCCGCGTGGCGGCGCCGGTCCACGGGCGCCGCGGGCAGGTGCGCCGCCAGCGCCGCTGCCGGGAGCGTCCCCGCCCGCCAGGGGTCCGACTCCTGCCCGCGCAGGAAGTCCCAACTCAGGAAGCCCCGGGTGAAGTTCATCGTCGGCTTGAACATGTGGTAGGTGTCGGCCACTAGGCCCGTCGCGTACCCGCGCTCCACCAGGCGCTCGGCCAGGGTGGGCTGTTCCGGGGGGATCTTGTGCCAGCCGGTGGCGCCGCCCCCGCCGAGGCCCTTGGTGTCGAAACGGAAGCGCCAGGGGAACGAACGCCGGCCGGTGAAGAGGGTGCGCCGCGTCTGGATGGTGGGCTGCGCCTCGCCGAAGGCACTGGTGAAGCGCACCCCGGAGCGGGCGGCAGCCGCCAGGTGCGGGGTGTGGACGCCCGGGTCGTCGATCAGGTCCGCGCGCAGGGTGTCGATGCAGACGACCAACAGATTCATCGCTTCGCCCCCTGTCTGGGCGGTTGGCGCCGGGAGCGGCCAGCTGTCATGACACCAATCGTCCCCGGCGCCCCCCTTCGGGATGGGAAGGCGCGACTCCTGGGCCGATTGTCCGCTCGCCAGGGCGGGCCTGACGGGCGGGCGCCAGCGGTCGGCCCCCACGCGTGCCATTGCAGTCATAACACTTGGCGCACCGCTGCAGGTGGCGCTGCCGCCCCGCCGAAGAGAGCCGACAGGTAGCTTTACAGGGGCCAAGCATAGGCCGGGGCCAAGCATAGGCCGGGGCCAAGCATAGGCCGGAAACGGGCGCCGCGGGCCCCGCCGGTGCGGGGGCCCCCCGTCGCTGGACCGCTACCCGCCCCGTTGCCGCCCCACCCCCCGGAGGAGGGCTGCCGGTGACTTCCCCTCCCAACGTCCTGGTGTTGATGACCGACGAGCACGACCCACGGATCAGCGGACCCTACGGCGAGCCGGGCGTCCACACCCCGGCCCTGGACCGCCTCGCGGCCGGGGGGACGGTCCTGGAGCAGGCCTACTGCAACTCGCCCCTCTGCGTACCCTCGCGCATGTCCTTCATGACCGGTCGCTACGTCCACCGGATCGACGCCTGGGACAACGGCGCGGTGCTGCGCAGCGACGAACCGACCTGGGCCCACCGCCTCGAGGCCGCGGGGTACGAGACGGCCCTGATCGGCAAGATGCACTTCCAGGGGCTCGACCAACTCCACGGCTTCCGTTCCAGGCCTGTCGCCGAGATCCACGGGGGCGGCCCCCTGGGCGACCTGCCGGCCTGGCGGCCGCGGCCGGGGGAGGCCCTCGACGTCCCGGCGGTGCCTGCGGGGGCGGCGGGGATGCGCCGCCGCATCCTGGGGGCGGGGCCGGGGCGCTCCACCAACATCGCCTACGACGAGGCCGTGCGCGACGCCACGGTCGCCTTCCTGCGCGGCCGCGGCCAGGGGGGCAGCCCCTTCGCCCTCTGCGCGTCGTTCATCTCCCCGCACTTCCCCCTGGTCGCGCCCCCCGAGGACTTCGCGCGCTACTGGCCCCACGGGGTGGGCCTGCCGCGCCTGCCCCGGGGCGGGCACCCCTTCCACCGCCGCCTGATCGAGCACTTCGACCTGGAGGGCTTCAGCGAGGAGGAGATCCTGCGGGCGCGCGCCGCTTACTTCGGTCTGGTCACCTTCGTGGACCGGCTCATCGGGGAGGTGTTGGACGCCCTGGAGGCGTGCGGCCACGCCGAGGACACGCTGGTGGTGTACACGGCAGACCACGGCGAGATGCTCGGGGAGCACGGGCTGTGGTGGAAGTGCAACTTCTATGAACCCTCCGTGCGCGTGCCCCTGATCCTCCGGCTCCCCGGCCGCATCCCGTCCGGCGGGCGCCGCGGGCAGGTCTGCTCGCTGGTCGACCTCGTGCCGACGGTGCTGGAGTACGCCGGGGCGCCCGCGGACCCCGCTGTCCTGGACGGCGACTCGCTGCGGGCCGTGCTGGAGCGCCCGGAGGCGCCGGTGGCCCGGGCTTGGAAGGACGAGGCCTTCTCCGAGTACCACGCCCACGCCTCGGCGCACCCGATGTGCATGCTGCGGCGGGGGCGCTTCAAGCTCAACTACGTCCTGGACGAGCCCAGCGAACTCTACGACCTGGAGGCCGACCCGGGGGAGACGACCGACCTGGCCGGTCGCCCCGAGTACGCCGGCGTGGTGGGGGAGTTGACCCGCCGCGCGCTGAGCGACTGGCCGGCGCGCGACCTGGAGGCCCGCCAGGCGGCGCAGCGTCGGGCCCGGGCCCTGCTGGCCGCCAGCCGCC